>JBBSLA010000030.1:0-26879 GCA_038255665.1 Lysobacterales bacterium
ACATCAGCAACGTGACAATCTGGGTGAGTACCTGCGACAAGTCGCGAATGAACACTTGTACGGCTGACAGCAACAGGGCCAGTCCGAGCGCGAACACGAACAATGGAATCAACAGCAGCAGTGCGGGCAGGATGCCGACCAAGTCAACGTCGTTTGTGGAAAACGCCAGCACCGCAATGATGAAGACGAAACCGGTCAGGTGCACCAGGAAGCTCGCCGAAACGCTGGCGACGACCAACACCGCGCGCGGGACGGCGACCTTGCCAATCAACGCTGCATTCTCGTGGATAACCGTCGTCGCACGAACGATCGCTTCTGAGAAAGCGAACCATGGCCACATCGCCACGGCCAGGAAGGCCAGGTAGCCCGGCGGATTTTCGCCGGGCACGCTGACCTTGAAGATGAAAACGAATGCGAAGTAGTAAACCGCAAGCTGGATCAGCGGCTGGAATACCGCCCACAAACCGCCGCTGAGACTTCCCGCAAACCGCGTCCGAAGTTCGCGCAACAGGAACTCGCGGGTCAGGCCGGCCGTTCGCTTGATCATGCTTCAGCGAATCTGGGCGCAGACGCGATTGCGCCAGCCGCACCACGCTTCGACCGGCGATACGTTGGCACGGCTAGTCCGCCGTCAAGGACGGGGGGACGGCGTGCCTTCCGGCTGCGCGTCGGCATCACCTGCATTCCCAGGCATCTGCGCGGTGACGCTGCCGTAGCGTGATCGCAGCGAATTCACCAGCTCGGGATTGGACTCGACTTCGTTGTTCTTCACACCCTGCAGGTACTTGACCAACTCCTGCTGCCGGTAGTCGGTCTGCAGTTCGGCGATCAGTTGCTCCTTGACTTCATCGAAGCTCCGTTGCCGCGATGGCGCGCGCTTGATCATCATCAACACGTGATAGCCAAACTTGGTTTTCGTGACCGGAGAAACCTCGCCGACCTTGGTCAATTTGTTCGCTGCGTCGGCGAACTCGGGGACGTATTTCTCCTTGTCGCCAGCCTGGCGCATCAGCCCGCCATTGGCGGTGGCGCTGCCATCTTCGGAATACTTGGTGACCAACGCGTCTATCGAGTTGGCGTCGGCGATCGCTTCCATGCGCACCTTGTCGGCGAGCTCGCGGGCTTCCTTGTCGGAATGGCGATCGGTCGCTATCAAGATGTGCTTTACGTCGAGTACGGCCGGATCGTTGAATTTCGACTTGTCCGCGAGGTAACGCTCCTTGGCCAAGTCGGCCATGTCCGGAACAACGATACTTTCCCGAAGCTTGGCCATTCGCACGGTGGTCAGTACGCCGTCGACTGCAAGCCTTATCTGCCGCTGGACTGCCGGGTCCTGGTCCAGTCCAATTGACCGCGCTTCGTCAGCAACCTGGCGCTCGGCCAACATTTGCCTGAGCGTGGAATCGAGGCGCTTGGCGTTGTCAAAGTATCCGGCGCGCTGTTCAACAGGTATGCGCGCGGCGAATGCATCGATGTCCGCGTAGGTGAGTGTCGCGGTGCCTTGGCGAACAATCACGTCTGCGGGCAGTTCAGCGCCGATCGCAATCGGTGCGGAAAGGGTGAGGAAAAACGCGGCCAGACAGACGGTGCTTCGAATCATTGGTAACACTCCAAGGTCAAACCGCAGCAGGATAGCGGCGGCACGGAAGGAAGGAAAGAACATCGACCGTCGTTGCGCGGTCGAGTTCCTCGGGTGGTCGCCTGTTGTCAAAGAAAAAGGCGGGCCAGTGGCCCGCCTCTCAGGTACCGAAACAGCGGTCAACTACTGACTGACGACATTGACGTTCTGGAGCAATGTCACCGCCCCGGACCCGGAGAACCCATTGAATACCGCCGATGCTGGCGAGGTCAGTGGCGCATAGATGATATTGAGGTAATAGTCAGTATTGGGCTGCAATCGGCAAAAAGGTGCGGTGTGATTCATGAAGATCGGAAGACTCTCGTTCGAGTAGAGCTGGCTCGCCTTGCAGAACGGAGCAATGAACTGGCTGGCTGTGTCGAAATCGCCGCACTTGGTGCTCACCGTCATCGACACGCGCGCCTCGGGTGTGAAACCGTTGCCACCCGACAAGCCGAAGCTGGTCGGGTCGACCAAGAGCTCGTGTCCGAGCGACGCAGCAGTATTTGGCGTGCGGAATTTAGCTGCGACGTACTGGCCAAAACCGATCGCTGGCATCACCAGTTGCTGTGCTCCACCTGGCCACTGGTACTGGATGGGCGCGCCCTGCAGGGCGTAGTTTCTACCCCAGATGCTATCGAACTGGGTGACATCCTGGAAACCAATATTCTGGAACGGCGACTGGTAGAAAATCTGGGCGTTTTCTACGCGATTCCAACCCGCTGCCGGACTCAGGCACGTTGCCGAAGAACTCTGCGAAACGTTCCAGCTTTGCGTCGACGTGGCATTGCCACCACTGCTGTTGGTGCACGTCAAGGTCACGCCGTAAGTACCCGGAACGGTCGCATTAAGCGTCAGCGAGTTGTTCAGCGCACACGATCCCGCATTGGAGCAACTAGAAACACCACCTGACAGGAACTGGTTCAACGCCACTCCCGAAGGCAGAGTGGTGGCCGTGAAACCGCAGCTATTTGCGTTGCTGGCCGACCACGAGACCGATTTGGTCTGTCCGGCTGTCCACGGGAGCACATTCCAACTCGTGGGGCCCGCCGTAATCACTGGCGGATTGGTCGACACGGTACGGAACGGAGAAGTTGAAGTCGTTCCGCCGGTAGCGTTGTTGCAAGTCAGGGAAAACTGGTACTGGCCCGAGGTGGGCGGCGACAGGCTGACGTCGTGCAGCGTCTGGCATGTAGCCGTCGACGAGCAGGCCGTCTGGCCGGATGGCCAGCCGTTTGCGCTACTGCCGCCATACGTACAACTGGCGGCGTTGACGGCAGCCCACTGAACAGGCGCGACCTGGCCAATGGACCAGGCGGTTGGCAACTGCCAATCACCCGGCCCGGGAACGATCACCGGCAAAGGCAACGCAGGGCCTGTTTGCGGGCAGCCGGTGGTGAAATCGCCATTGGCGACCAGATTACCGGTTTGTGGGTCGGCGGAAATGCCGGCGCCATTAGTCGTGTACAAACACGGAACGGAGCCCGGTGCAGTCGATGGGTAGCTCAATTGCAGGACAGTTTGCGCCTTTACGGCGGAGACCCCGGTAGACAACAGGGCTGCGATCGACAGCGATCGGATGAAATTCTTGGTCACGAGGGCATCCAGTTCGGTTGTGGCTCGTTACGAGTATAGCGTCAGCAGGATTTACGACTTGTTAAGCAGGTCATGAATCTCAAAAAAAAGGAGGGGCCGTGTGGCCCCTCCGTTCCATAATCTACAAACCGCTGTTGCTTACGAGCAGGCGAACTGTGCCGTGCCGTTGACGCAGTTGCGGCTCTTGCGGTGGTTGAACACGCCGGCGTAGTTACCCAGCGTCTGCACACCGTTGATGACGGTCGCGTTGGCGTTAACCACGTTGAACGCGTAGAAACCAGTCACCGGCAAACCGCGGAACACGTTGCCGTTCTGCGCAGCCAACAGCGCATGCGGTTCGGTAGCGGCGTCGAGGTTCACACGCATCCAGCCAGCCGCACCGTTGGCGGCCGGGTTGACGTTGGTGATCAGTCGCGAACCGAGTACGCCCGATGAAGTCGGCGCCGTAGCAACGTTCAGGAAGCTGATCACGTTGGTTTCACGGCACAGTGACGACGGCGGAGCACCCGGAGGCGGCGGCGAGAAGCCAGGATTCGTGGCGCCCGGGGTCTTCTCTTCCTGGTCATAGATCTGCAAACCGACAGCAACGCACGAGAAGCGGTTGACGCCGGCGCTGACCGCACCGTTGTATACACGGGTGAACGGCGGGATCGCCGCTGTGCCACCGATGAAGAACGGATCGACGTAGAACGCCTTGGTCGGGAACGTGACGACCCAGTCCGAGTTTGCCCCTAATGCAGTGGCGGTCTGGAACTCGTTGTAGATCGAATCGGCAGTGAAGATGGCGCTGACGGCATCGACGCGGCGGCTACGTGCATCCGGACCCGGGTAGACCGACGAGGTGACACCGGTGCCGGTGAACACGTTGGCCGTGGCGCGGTTGCCGAGAACCACACCGACGCCGTCATTGACGTTGGCAAGGTTGGGCAGCACGTTGTTGGTGGCCGTGAAGTTGACCTGCTGCGTGAAACGGTCCAGAGCGTCTGCGCTGTAGGCGTAGAACGTACCCTGCGAGCCGTTGACGATACCGGCACCGCCGAAGATGCCACTGGTCGGAATGTTCAGGCCAGCCTCGGTGCCCTGCAGGTTACGGACGGCGCCGCAGTTGGCCGGCGTGCCGCCTGGAGGAGCGTGTGTCACAGCGGTCGCCAGCGAGCCCGACAAGTCGGCCATCGTGATGAATTCAAAGTGACCTTCGCGAGTACGATCGATCGTGGTCGGACCACCATCGCTCGGCATCAGGTAGGCGAACTCACGGAACGTGACGAACGGGGTACCACCGGTCGTGTTGGTGCCATCTTCCGAGAACAGCGGCGCGGTGCAGCTGCGATCGCGGGTCAGGATACCGGCGGCGTCGCTGTCCTTGCCATCGTCGCGCAGGGCGAAGATGGTCGCGGTCCAGACGTCGTACGCCGACAGGAACAGGTTGAAGTCGAGGACTTCGCGGCTGTTATAACCTTCCAGGAAACGGACCTTGAGGGCCTTGGCGACTGGCGCAGTGTTGACCACCGACAGGACGGTCTGCTGACCGTTGTTGACGGTGTAGTAAGGGTAGAGCAAGACCTGACCGAGACCATCTGGATTCAGATGCACGGCGTTGGCCAAGCCCGCGAAACCGGCGACGCCGGCGATGCCGGCGACGACTGCGGTCGTCAGACTGTTCTTCTTCATCACGAAACTCCTAATTGATTTAACCACAGGGCGTCGATTGCTTTTCGCCCCCCGTTGAGCCATCCGCTATGCGGATTGGCAGCATCACACCACTGAAGCAGGGGAGCATCAGCGGAACCATGTTAAGACAAAGGAAAAGGGTGTGCAAGCCCGCCCGCGAAATTGAGTACGCGCGGACTCCCACCCCTTCCCGTACCGCCACGAATCCTTACTTATCGGGCAGAAAGTACCACTGTTTGCCTACTTTCATCCACTTTTCCCGCAACGGGGCGAACGTATCGATCGGTTGGCCACCCGTGTTGGGCAAGCTGATGTCGTAATCGACGGAGACAAACACCGTACAAACGTCTTCTTCACAATCGGCGCGGGACGCTTTCGCGCTCTTCCACTTCAATGCCACGTTGGACATTTCCGCGACGAACTGCTCGACAGTCTTGGACTTGCGGTAGCCCGGGGTCAGAAAATCGTAGGCCTTTTCGGGCTTCTTCTCGATCAGGTAGTTCCAGCGCTGTTCCGCACGGGCCTTGAGCGCTTCGACGCTGTCGTCGCCTGATTCCGTACCAGGCTGGCAGCCAGCGACCATCGCGACTGCGGCGAATGCGAATGCAAGGGTCGCGAACTTCTGCTTGTTCATTGCTGGGGATCTCCTGGGTTGGTGTCATTGCTGCGCAGCGGCATCACCTCGACCGGTCGACGCGGCTCGGGAGCCACCGGGCGAGGCGGGACTGCGACGGCCGGGGCTGGCGACCTGAAGCGCGCGTCAAGCGGTTGCAGCGACTGGAAGCGCCGCTGGTATTCCTCGGTCATCTCGCGAGCTTCCTCGGAGTTGGTGATGACGCGTGGCGTGATCAGCACGATCAACTCGGTGCGGCTGGTTTGCTTGGTGGTCGCCCCGAACAACTTGCCCAACACCGGAATCTTGCCAAGCAACGGAACGCTGGAATCGGAATACGTGTTGTTTTCCTGGATCAAGCCGCCCAGCAGCAAGGTTTCGCCGCTCTGCACGGCAATCTGGGTCTGCAATTGGCGCTGGTTGATCGGCGGATTCTGACTGCCTTGCGCCGGTGTTCCGGGATTGCTGACTTCCTGCTGGATGTCGAGATAGACCAGGCCGCCCGGATTGACCCGCGGGGTCACCGACAGGATCACACCGGTGTTGAGGTACTGCACCGAGCCCGAATTGCCGAAGTTGTTGGCGCCGGCATTGTTACCCGTGCCCGTGTTCACCACCGGCACAGCGGCATTGAAGAAGGTTTGCACCACCGGGATCTGCGTGCCCACGTTGATCTGCGCTTCCTGGTTGTTCGCGACCACCAGCGATGGGGCCGCGAGCGCCTTGGCGTTACCGGATGTCTCCAGCGCGCTCAAGGCAATTTCGAACTTGCTGTTGATATATGACGAGAAAATGGTGCCCGCCTTGCCCGGGCCCGCGGCACCCAGCAACCCTTGCTGGCGATCAAACGGGCGGATATAGGGATCGCCATTCTGGAATCCGGCGGGACCGCTGCCCTGCAAACCCTGGAACCACCACTGCACGCCGTACCTGAGCTCGCCGGTCAGGCTTACTTCAAGGATTCGCGCCTCGATCTGCACCTGCAACGGCGAGATGTCGAGCTTGCGGATCGCCGACTGGATCGCGTTCCATTCCGCCGGCGACGACATCACCATCAGCTGGTTGTTTTCCTCGATTGCCGAGATGCGAATCGTCGACTCACCATCACCACCCGGCGTGGCGACCGCTGTTGCCGTAGCGGTCGCCGGTGTGGCCGTCTGACGTGGTTCGTTGACTGCGCCGCGCGATCCGGACAAGGAACCACCCGCACCTCCAAGACCGCCAATCGTTACGGCGCGCTGGCCGGGACCGACGCTGCCGGACGTTCTGCTGCGACTTGATCCCGATCCTGGGCTGGCACCCAGGAAAATTTCGTTGAGGTAACCGGCGAGATCCGGCGCCTTGATGTTCTTGACGTTGTAGACATACAGCTGGTTCGAGTTTTCGGTAGCGCCGGTATCGAGCCGGTTCAACCAGTCCTCGGCCTGGACGAGGTATTCGGGATTGGGCGTGATGACGATCAGCGAGTTGCCCTGCTCCAGCGGAATGAAACGGAACATGCCGGCCAACGGCGAATCGCCTTCCGGACCGAACAGCTCGGTCAACTGCGGCAGCAACGTTGCGACTTCCTGGTGTTGCAGCGCAAAGACCCCGATCGACATGCCCTTGAGCCAGTCGACGTCGAACGTTTCGATGGTGCGACGATAGTTGTCGAGCTCGGACGGCGTGCCGGCCAGCACGATCATGCTGCGCGAGGTGTCGGCGTTGATCACCGCCTCGGGTTTTGCATAAGGCTTGAGCAGGTTCGCCATCTGCGTTGGCGACACGTAGCGCAACGGAAACACGCGCACTTCGTAACCGCGGCCATCGGCACCGTTTCCGAAACGCGGCGTCAGCTTGCCGGGCAAGGCATCCTTCAATTGCAAGACGGTATAGCGACCGTTTTCATAGACCAGCGTGTTGCCGGTCCACGACAGCAAGGTTTCCAGCACCGACATGGCTTGGTCGGCGCGGATCGGGCGCGATGTCGAGAACGTCACGTTGCCGCCGACGTTTGGCGCGATGATGTAGTTCTCCTGCAGCATCTCGCCCAGGATTGCCTTCACCACCGCCTGGATCGGCTGGTTCTCGAAGTTGAACGACACGTCACCACTGCCGCCACCGCCGGGGCGCGGCGCACTGGCGGCGCGCTCGTTGATGAACTTGCCAGTGCCGGTCTTGATTTCAGGCTTGGGTTTCTCGACGGCGACATCATCGCCGCTCGACGCGTTCATTCGCACCGCGTCTTCGTCTGGCGGTGGCAACGGCGCTGTCGGCAACGCGGCATTGTTGGCGGTCAGCGGACCACTTGGCGTCGTCGGCGTGTTGCCACGCCGGTTGAAGGGGTCGCCGGTGGCGCAACCGGCGACCAGCGCCAGGCACGACACTACCAACAGTGTGATCAATTGGGACGGCAGTCGAGTCACTCGGTCATTCCTTCTTGTCTGTTGCCGGCGCTGCCGAATTTTCGGCGGCGTTCGGTTGTTGACGCAGTTTTTCGGCTTCTTCGCGCATCTGGCGGCGGCGTTCCTCGATCCGCTTGACCAGATCCTCATTGGCATTGGACGCGCCCTGCTCGTCGAGCGGGGCAGCGGCACCACCGGGCTGGCCGTCCGGCTGGCCAGTTGGTTGTGGCTGCCCGGGCTTGGTGGTCTGGCGAGGTGGAGCAGGTTGCTGGATCGGCGGAGCAGCTGCAACGGCAGGCAGTGGAACCGCAGAGGTTTCCAGTGCCACTTCACTGCGCTCGTTCGCCGGATTCACGAAAACGGCGCTGCGGGCGTTGACTTCAACCAACGTCCACTGCGACTGCTCGCCTTCGAGGGGCATTCCGACCTTCAGCGCCAGCGGTTGGTTCCGCGACTTGTCCTGGATCATCGCGAGGCGAACCTTGGAAGTGACTATCACGCCGGTCAGCGTGATGTTCAAAGGCACCGGTGGAGCGGCCGGCTCGGCGTCGGCGAGCGCATCAAGCGGTGTGGGCTGGCGATCGTCGTTGAACAACGGACGCGCGGCGACGGCCGAGTAGGTGGACTCGGGCGGCAGGCTGAATGGCGTGCGGTCGATGGTGCCGACATCGAGCACCGCGACGCCGGCATCGTCTGCCAGCCATCCGTAGCCACGACCAAAGCCGGCCAACTGGACCAATAGCGTGATTGCCAGCACGGCGCAGCCGGCTGCCAACCCGATCATCAACCAACGTGCGGCGCGCAGGCTCATTTCTGCGTCTTCCCGGGCAGGCGGACATAGCCGGTCAGATTAAACCGGATATCCAGCGGTGGTGGCGCCACTCTCTTGCCGCCCGGCGGCACGTAAACCTGCTGCCGATAGATCATCACCTGGTCGACGAACAGATAGGGCTTGCCGTTTTCGAGGTCGTAGGTGATCGACAGCAGGGGCTCCATGTCGCAACGCATGCGAATCTGGATGGTGACGCGCTTGTAGAGCTCTTCTTCGCCACCGCTGTAGGGCTGTGTGCTGACCACCTGGCACCGGTTGGCATCGGGCGCGTGCTCGGTTACCGCCTGCTTGACGCGCTGGATGAGATTTGCGGACGCGGCATTGACGTCAGCTTCCGGCAGGAATGCCTGGTTGTCCTTCTCATAGCCGGCTACTTCGGTCGAGCGTCGATCAAGCTCGGACTGCTCGCCGACAATGCGGCGATAGCGCAACTGCTGGTCGCGCAAATCGGTCATCTGGCTGTAGTACTGGACATGCGGCGACACGAACCACCAATGCACGCCGACCAGATAGACCAGCAGCAGCACGATCGCCAGCATGATGATGGCGAGCAGGCGACCGTCCTTGGGCTTGAACTCAAGCGCCACTCGCGGCCTCTACCCTGGTTTCGCCGGCTTCCGGCGTGGCGGGCGCATCCTTGCCTGGCGTGGGTTCGGCTGGCGCGACCGTTTTCAGGTCGGCAGTGATCTGGAAACGCTCCTTGCCCGAGCGCGCATCCGGCTGGATCGGACCCTGGAAGGTCGGGTTGCCGATGTAAGGCGAGTCGCTCAGCAGGCCAATCAACTTGGCGGCCTCGCTGCTCTGGCCCTGCAGTTGCACCTGGTTGTTCTCGATGTTGAGGCGCTCGATGAAGGTGTTGTCGGGAATGCGCCGAGTAAGGTCGTCGATCAGAGCCACCGTGGCCGCGGTGGTGCGCTTCTTCTCGGCAAGGAAATTCGCACCGTCAATCGAATCGACCAGGAGTTGCTTATCGCTGCGCACCTTGCGCGCGGTGGTGTCCATGCGATCCACGTCGGCGCGCATCAACTCCACCGCCTGCGAGCGGTTGGCCAGCGACATCGCCATGTTCGACGCCAGCAGGATGATCGCCAGCAGTCCCAGCCCCGCGATGATCGGTGCGCGCAGGCTGCGGCGACGCGCGCGTCGTTCGGTGGGCAGCAAGTTGACGTGTCGACGCTGATGGCCCTGATCGCGCTGCCACGTATCGATGCCGTCCATCGGCAAGGTGCCTCCGGCAACGACAGCGATCTCTTCATCAAGCTGGCTTCGCGGCATCAGCACCACTTCAACCTGCAAGTTGCGACCGCTGGCATCGCGCGAAACGACGCGGCTGTCGAAATACACCTGGTCGGCCTTGAACGGCGTTTGCCGATCCATCTCGAAAGACAGCACCTGACGCAGGTTGGCCTCAGCCGCAGCCGGCAGGGCAACGTTGCGGCGCAGGACGCGATCGTTGTCGATGCACAACACGGTCCGCACCGAAGGGTTCTCGATGCGTGTGCGCAAGCGGGCGAACTCGGCGGCCTGGTCCTCGGCGGGAATATCCAGCGAGATGCGACCGAACTCGGTCGGGGCATCGTTGCCGCGCTCGCGCCAGACAATCAATTCCCGATCGGCACGTTCCAGCAACAGGGTGTCGCTTCGCTCGGACAGCAGCTTGCGCCAGCGCGGCGGCAGGCAGCGCAGCAACTCATTGCCCCACCAGCTGAAAAAACCGGGGATCGGCGTCTTGGCAAAGCTGGCCCGCAGACGGATCAGCTGTCTGTCCAGAAGTTCGGTAGACACGTTATGAATCTTCCCCGTCACGCCAACGCAGGATCGCGTATGGACGCCCGTCCACGCCGGTCCCGCCCAGCCGCAAGGTGGCGTCAAGTACCGTACTCGACCCATTCGACAGCGTGGCGCGGGACTTCACACTATACGTGACGCCACTTCCGTCTGCCACGACAGGGGTACCGTCGGGCATGATCAATCCATCGTACGGAGCGCCGGGCAGTATCTGCTGCCTACGCAGGATCAATTGGTTGGCGAATTCGATCGTCATGCCGTTCATCGCGAGCAACGCCTGCAAGGGCGCATAGGCCGGACTGGGCATCGCCCGACCCGAATAGATCGTTACTGCAGGCTCGATGCGGGCAAACGTCGCGTAGTCCATGCCGAGCACCTGTTGCAGCTCGGCCACGGTCTCGAATGGCGCATTGCGTGGGCCGTAGGCAAGATCAGCCGAGGCGTATTCCGATTTCTCGCCGCCCTGCAGCGAGGGGATGTCATCAGGGTCGCGCCAGTCGATGATTGCGTCGGCGAGACGATCAGCTTCATCGTCCGGCTTGCCGGCAGTCGCAATCAGCAATCGACGCAGCAGTTCGCGATCGGCGGTGTTGAGATCGACCTTGCCGGCATCGTCGACGATGCTGACTTCGATCTCCGCCTCGCCGAACGAGAACTTGTACGGCCTGCCGTCGCCAATCCAGCGTTGCAGCGGGTCGTTCTTGCGCATTTCGTAGACGGCAAGGTTCAGCCCCGCCTCGGCGGCATATCGCGCCTGGGTGGAGTCGAACAGATGGCGCGACTGCATGCGCTCGGTTCGCGCAATCACCGCGAAGCTGCCGAGCAGCACGGTCAACATGATCACGACCCAAAGCACCAGAATGAACGCAATGCCACGCTGGCTTTGTGCATTGCTGAAATGCAAGCGGTCATTCATCGGTCGTTCTCCAGGCGGTTGGCGCGCTCGGCTTGCTGCGCGTCCAGCGGCGGTTGAGCCAGGCCGTCGTTGCGACCTGCAAACGGCCGGCGCATCGAACCGGCGTCGAGCACCATCGCAACTTCCATCGGCGGGAATTCGATGCGCGCCGCGTCTTCCATTTCCAGCACCACGCGCACCATCACCGGGGTCAGGCTCTTGTCCTTCCAGCGGTCGGTCCAGCGATCGAGCTTGCCTTGCTCGTCGAAGCCGCGATATTCAAAGTGGCCGCGACGAATCTGGTTGAGCAGCACGACCGGCTCGCTGCGATCGTTCTTGCTGCGGCTGCGGCTGCGAATACCGCCCCCCAACGCCTGTGGATCGTAGCCGTTGAGCATCGTGTTGCTGAAGCTCAATGCCAGGCCACGTCCGTCGCGCTCCAATTCGAGGGTCTGCACGTAAGGACCGCCCTTGGAGAGATAGCCCGGCATCGGTGCCACAAAGCGCATCGATTTTTCGTCGCCTTCAAAAACGAAGTTGATGCCGGTCGAATCGTCGCGATCAAAACCCAGCGGCATGATCCGGCTCAGCTGGTGGCGCAGGAATTCCTGGGCGACGCGCATGCGGTTGATGCGATCCACCGCGGCTTCACCGGATTGGGTTGCCTTGGTCGCGGTACGCACGGCGCCAAACGTGCCGGCCAGCAACATCGCCAGCAGCAGGATGGCGAGCATCACTTCAAGCAAGGTGAAGCCGCGCGCTTTCACGAAAGGCTGGCGCATCGTCACAGACCCTTGCCTGCGATGGGCGGACGTGGCGGCTGGCTTGCGTCACCTTGTCCAAATGATTCGGGATCGGGATTTACGGCGCGCAGTGTCGAGAACGTCGTCGTGTTCTCGCGTCCGCGACTGCCCCAGTGCATGGTCAGGTCGACTTGGTAGATCTCGACAGGCGAAACCTCAAGGCCGCCGCCAAGGCCCAGTTGCTGCGCCGCAGCGACTTGCTGGTTGGGTCCAAGACCAGCAATCGCGCCACCAATCTGTGGCGGAGGTTCGATGCCGGTGGGATCAATCTGGGTGATATCCATCTCCCAGGTGTAGCCCTCGCGAAACTCGCCGATGCTGTGGCCGGGCTTGATGCGCTCGCCAACGCCGACGACATCCAGTTTTGACTGCGCCCACAATGCCGCCATCGTGTAACCCTCGGAACTGCGCGTGGTCTGTATCGAAGTCGTCAGAATCTGCAACTGCACGCCGACGGCAATCGAAAAAATCAGGAACGCCGCGATCATCTCGATCAGGCTGAAGCCGGACGCGCGTTGCGGGCTGGAATAGTTGCGAATCATGAACGGAAGTAGACCACGTGGCTGCGGCTTGGTTCGGCGCGCAGCTGAATAAGTCTACTTGCCCTCCGGCTCTTCCAGCGCGATATCGCCGGTCAGCCACGCCACGTTGACGCGCCATTCGCGTTCGCCCGCATAGACGCGGATATTGCCGCCGGTGGAGCTGCCATCCGGGAAGAAGCGAATGCCACCACTGGTATCGCTGACTTGCTCTCCAGCGGCCGTCTCGATGGCCAGGCGCATTTTCTTGGGTAACTCCTTCACGTCCTTGCCGGGCGCCTGGTAGGTGTTGTTCTGCGTATCCACCACCAACACCTGCTGCTTGCCCTTCACGATCGCCTGCCCGCGCGTGTAGCGAAGAGCCGCCAGCACTTCGCGACTGGCCGAGCGAATCTTGGCGCCGTCGATGCTCTTCGAGAACGACATCGACACCAGGGTCATGACGATACCGATCAGGATGATCACCGCGATCATCTCGATCAGCGAGAAGCCGCCTTGCCCCTGGCGCGCGAATGAGCGCTGGCCTGGATGCATGGTCAATGGCCCTTCAAGACGCACGGGCGGGTGCATGGCAACTGCCGACCGCGCAGTCTCGACTACTGCCAGTTGCCGTAATCGGCATTGAAGTCGGTGCCGCCGGCCTGGCCGTCTCGACCGAGGAATACCAGGTCAAACTCGCCGTGTTCACCAGGCGACTTGTACTGGAACTCGTGGCCGAAGGTGTCTTTGAGATCGGACTCCTTGGCGTACGGTCCATTCCAGTTCTTGGCGTTGCCGGGGCGCGTGACCAACTCTTCAAGTCGCTGCGGAGGCGTACCGTTGTCAAGTGAATAGGCTTCGATCTTGCCAGCCAGCGAGCCCACCTTGGCCTTGCCGGCGTTGTACTTGCCGCTATTGACGTTTTTGCCAACGTTCTGGACGACGATGCCGGCAACGATGCCGATCAGCACGATCACGGCCAGCATTTCGATCAGGCTGAAGCCCCGTTGACGGGAATGACGACGCGGCATTTGGCCGGATTGTTTGGCGGAGCGAATGATTTTCATGACAGTCCTCGATGAGTACGCGCAAGCGCGGGAAAAGGTTGGCGATCCGTGCAAAGTTAACAGGTGGACAGGCGTGTCCTAGCGAATCGAACTGGCCAGGTCCATGATCGGCAGCACGATCGCCAGCATGATCACGGCGACGATGGCGGTCATCACCACGGTGGTCAACGGCACCAGCGCGGCCAGCAATCGATCCAGCGTGTTCTTGACCTCGATGTCGAAGGTGTCGGCGACCTTCATCAGCATGGATTCGAGTTCACCCGATTCCTCACCAACGCTGATCATTTGCACCGCAAGCTTGGGCAGTTGCTTGGATTGCGACAATGAATAGCCAAGGCCACCGCCGGTTTTCACTTCCTCGGCCGCAACGCCGACCGCTTGGGCAAGCACGGTATTGGTCATCACGTTGCGCGAGATCGACAACGCACCCAGTAGTGGAACACCGTTCTTGAGCAAAGTTCCAAGCGTGCGGGCAAGTCGCGCGACGTCGACCTTGCGGATCAGGTCGCCAATCAACTTCATGTTGAGCAAGCGCTGGTCGAACAGGAGGCGTCGTTCGGGATCTTTCAACTGGCGACGCACCCAGCCAACGGCACCGAAAATCAGGAGCAGCAGCAACCACCAGAAATTCTGCAAGGTCGAACCGACTGCCATCACGATGCGCGTCAGCAGTGGCATGTCCACGCCCATGTCGGTGAACATCGGCGCAAACTGCGGCACCACGTAAGTGAGCAGGATCAGCAGCGAGGCCATCACCATGCCGACCAGGAAGGCCGGGTAGATCATTGCGTTGATGACCGTCGATTTCAGTTGGCGCGATCGGTCCAGGTAATCGGCGAGGCGCGCGAGCGTATCGTCGAGCGAGCCGCCGGCCTCACCGGCGCGCACGATGTTCACGTACAGCTTGGAAAAACTGCCGGTCTCTTCTTCCAGCGCGTCGGACAAAGGGTCGCCGCCGCGCACCTTGTCACGGATGCGCTCGAACATGCGCTTCGCCTTCTCGGTTTCGGGCAGGTCGAGCAGTATCTGCAAGGCGCGATCCAGCGGCTGGCCGGCACCCAGCAAGGTCGCCAGCTGCTGGGTGAACTGGACGACCTGGGCCTCGCGCAGTGTCGCTCGCTTGAACAGCGCAGCGAACAGGCTTGCCGCATCGCCGCTGTCGGCTTGCCGCACTTCCAGCGGAATGTTGCCGGCATCGTGCAGCTTGGCGATCACATCATCGCTGCTGGCAACGTCGTATTGCCCTTCGATGGTTTCGCCGGCAAGGGTGACTGCCTTGTACTGGAAGATCGTCACGATTCGCTGGTCACGCGCAGCACTTCTTCCAGCGTCGTGCGACCCTGCAACGACTTGATGATGCCGTCCTCGTACATGGTCTGCATGCCTTGCGCGCGCGCCTGCTGTTCCAGTTCGCCCATGCCGGCATGCTGCATGATCAGGCGACGCATCGGATCAGACATGACCAGAAATTCCATGATGGTCGAACGCCCAAAGTAGCCACTGCCGCCTGCGGCGGTCGGTGTCGGCCGATAGAGCTTGATTGGGCGCTCGTCGGTGAGACGGTCGAGATGGAACTGTTCGACCACTTCGGGCATCGCCTCGTAGCGCTCGGCGGTTTCAAGATCAAGCTTGCGCACCAGGCGCTGGGCAAGGATGCCGTTGACGGTCGAGGTCAGCAGGTAATCCTCAACGCCCATGTCGAGCAGGCGGGTAATGCCGCCGGCGGCGTTGTTGGTGTGCAGGGTCGACAGCACCAAGTGACCGGTCAACGCCGACTGAATCGCGATCTTCGCGGTCTCCAGATCGCGCATTTCGCCGATCATGATGATGTCCGGATCCTGGCGAACAATCGAGCGCAGCGCATGCGAGAAGTCGAGGCCGATCTGCGGCTTGGCCTGGATCTGGTTGATGCCTTCGATCTGGTACTCGACCGGGTCCTCGACCGTGATGATCTTGACGTCGGGCGTATTGAGCTTGCTTAGCGCCGTGTACAGCGTGGTGGTCTTGCCCGACCCGGTCGGGCCGGTGACCAGCAAAATACCGTGCGGCAGTTCCAGCACGTTCAGGAATTGCTGCATGAAGTTGTCGGTGAAGCCCAGCGTCTCGAAATCGAATACCACGGCTTCACGATCAAGAATACGCATCACCACCGATTCGCCATGCGCGGTCGGCACGCTGGATACGCGCAAGTCGAGTTCCTTGCCCTGCACGCGGATCATGATGCGGCCATCCTGCGGCAGGCGGCGCTCGGCGATGTTGAGCTTGGCCATGATCTTGACGCGCGAGATCACCGCCGCAGTGGATGCCGCCGGCGGCGATTCCACTTCGTGCAGCACGCCATCGACGCGGTAGCGAACCTTCAGGCGACTCTCGAATGGCTCGATGTGGATATCCGAGGCACGCTGCTCGACGGCGCGCTGGATGACCAGGTTGACCAGGCGAATGACTGGCGCTTCCGAGGCCAGGTCGCGCAGGTGTTCGATGTCGTCTTCGCGTCCGTCCGATTCAGTCAGGTTTTCGACGATGGTGCCCATCGCCGAGCGGCCCTGCCCGTAGTAGCGCTCGATCAGGTCATCGATTTCCGAGCGCAGGGCAAGGCGAATGCTGACGTTGCGGCCGGTCGCGAGATTGACGGCCTGCGCCGGGTACGGATCGGCCGGATTCGCCACCAGCAGGACGACATCCGTTTCCGTTTCGCTGATCGGACAGATGTGCAATTGCTTCAAGAACCGCGTCGACAGCTGGATATTTGGTGGCGGACTTTCCGGAAAGTCCTTGGGTGCCAGCAACGGCACGTCCATCAGCTCCGACATCGCCTCGGACATGTCGCGCTCGGACACCAGCCCCAGGCGCGTCAGCAGTGACAGCAGGCTGCCGCTGCTGGCGTCTTCCTCGTACAGTCGCCGACCGCGAACGAGGTCGTTTTCCTTCAGCCGCCCCTTGTCGACCAGAAACTGGCAGATGCGCTCATCGAGCAATGGCTCGACCGCAATGGCGGTGGGATCGGTGGATGCGACGGGCGCAAGGACTGCGGACATTCGTAAACTACTCCTGCCCCGGCGATGGGGCAACTCGATTCTGACCGATGTCGGCAGCTTGGGGTTCCCCAGGGATGCTCTGATCAACTCCGAGCAGGCGGCATGATGTCAGGAAGGTTCGCAGATTGGGGCGCGTGGCGCGATGCAGGCTGGCCGCCTGGACAAGCCGCGTGCGCCGATCTGGGGGCCTTCCTGGCATCACCCGTCCTTTTGATTCAGTGAGTTGGAGCCGATCTGTCGTCCCGCAGCTCCGCGTTGCGCCTCCTCGTCAGACGGCCAGTCTGTCTTCGTCGGCACGCCTTGATCTGCGGGAAGACAGATCGGTGACGCCTGTGCGGAGTTGATCAGAGCATCCCTCGCAACAACCCGTTTACGAATCAACTGCTCGATGAAATCGCGATTCAGGCCAATCCACAAGGCAACCGGGACCACTGCCGGCAGGATCAAATAGCCAAACTGGTAGGCCAGCGCGATGCCTTCCAGTGGCAGGCCGGTCTTGGCAATCGCCTGTGCACCGGGCTCGCCGGAACTGAATGCGACGACTTTCAGCGCTTCGGCGACGACTCCAAACGATTGCGCCAACCACACCACGGCGAACGCCAACGTGAATTGCAGCAACCGACGCAGGATCGGGATCGGCGTCGCCATGGCCAGACCGGCAAACAGGGGCAGCGAGTAACCGTACACCATCGGATTCAACACCGGCTCCAGGTAGGCAATCCCGGAGCGGCCCGAACCATCGTTCATCAAGGTCAGGATTTTCGTCGACACCTGGACCAGATAGCCCGACCAGGCCAACACCTTGCCGGTGCTGTCGTAGATTTCTCCACCCGGCTGCAGGTCGCTGAACAGGTTGGGCCACAGTCCAAGCAACGCGAGCTTGGAAATCTGCACCACGGGCCACATCAGCGGCGACGAAAACGCGAACCACAGAACGAACGCCAGAGGCAACCAGAGCACCGCACGCAAGCCGAATTCGCGAATCGGGGAAAGTTTGATCGACATTCTTCAGTCCACCCAGGCACGCGCGTTGCGGAACATGCGAAGCCAAGGTGAAGCCTCGCCCCAGTCGGCCGGCCGCCAACTCAATTGCACGCTGCGAAAAACGCGCTCGGGATGCGGCATCAAGATGGTGACGCGACCATCGGCAGCCGTCATCCCGGTGATGCCGCGCGCCGACCCGTTCGGATTCAACGGGAAGCGCTCGGTCGGTTTGCCGGCGTTGTCGACGAAGCGAAGGCAGGCATCAACCTGGTCAGGGCCGCCGCCGTCGGCATATTCGGTACGACCTTCGCCGTGCGCGACCACGACCGGAATGCGCGATCCGGCCATGCCGCGAAAGAACAACGACGCTGACTCGACCACTTCGACCGTAACCAGCCGCGCTTCGTACTGCTCCGATGCGTTGCGTGCGAATCGAGGCCATTGCGCCGCTCCGGGAATAATTTCCTTCAGATGGGCCAGCATCTGGCAACCATTGCAGACACCCAGCGAAAATTTCGACGGGTCCGAAAAGAAGCCCGAAAACTGTTCGCGCAACGAAGGGTTGAGCAGGATCGATGTGGCCCAGCCTCGGCCAGCACCGAGCACGTCGCCGTAGCTGAAGCCACCACAGGCAGCCAGCCCCTGGAATTCGGACACGCGACGACGGCCAGCGACCAGGTCGCTCATGTGCACATCGACCGCGTCGAAGCCGGCGCGGGTAAATGCCGCGGCCATTTCGATCTGGCCGTTCACGCCTTGCTCGCGCAGCACCGCTACGCGCGGACGGATGCCACGACTGATGTAGGGCGCGGCGATATCGTCGTTTGCGGCGAAAGTCAATTTCGCGCTGATGCCGGGATCGCGGTCATCACAAACCCAGTTCAACTCGGAATCGGCGCTGGCCGGGTTGTCGCGCAAGCGTTGCATCGCATGGCTGGTCTGCGACCACAGCGTCATCAGTTCGGTCCAATCCCACTTGCCGAACTTCGCGCCGGCGAGCCGCAGTTGCACGCGCTTCTTCGCGCTCGGCGTTCCGACGAGATGGCCAAGCGCGCCCAGGCCGTGTTTTTCCAGCAAGGCCTCGAACGCGTCGCGGTCACGTTCGCGGATCTGCACGACCAACCCCAGCTCTTCGTTGAAAAGTCCGCGCAGCCAGCTATCGGCCCAGCCGTCAAGATCGACGTCGAGCCCACAGTGGCCGGCCAGCGCCATTTCGATCAAGGCAACGATGGCGCCACCGTCGGAACGATCATGGCAGGCCAGAAACATTCCTGATTTACGCGCTTCGGCAATCAGCGCGAAAAGCGACTTGATGCGTTGCGGATCGTCGAGGTCGGGCGGCACGCCACCGGCACGATCGCTGCATTCGAGCAGGATCGACCCACCCAATCGCTGCGAGCCGGCACCAAGATCGATCAGCCACAGTTCGGTCGCGCCTTGGTCGAGGCGCAACTGCGGCGTCAACGCGCCGCGAATGTCGTCAACGCGGGCGAACGCGGTCACGATCAACGACACCGGCGATATCGTCGCCTGGCTGCCCTCGCCGTGTTTCCACTGCACCTGCATCGACATCGAGTCCTTGCCGACCGGAATGGAAATGCCGAGCGCCGGGCACAGCTCCATGCCAACCGCGTACACCGCGTCATATAGCGCCGCGTCTTCGCCGGTCTGCCCGACCGCCGCCATCCAGTTCGCTGACAGTCGTATCTCGTCAAGCGCGACACCGGCGCTGACCAGGTTGGTCAAGGCTTCGCCGACCGCCATCCGTGCCGAGGCGCGCGAATCAAGCAGCGCCAGTGGCGTGCGTTCGCCCATCGCCATCGCCTCGCCGGCATGGCCCTCGAAGTCGCAGGCCGTCACGGCGCAATCGGCGACCGGCACTTGCCAGGGGCCAACCATCTGATCGCGCGAACACAGGCCACCAACCGAGCGGTCGCCGATCGTGACCAGGAACGACTTGCTGCCGACCGATGGGTGGGTCAGCACGCGACGCAGTGCTTCATCAAGGTTGATGCCATCAACATCGGGCACCAGGCCGATGCGAGTGGCAACCCGGCGCGCGTCGCGCTGCATGCGCGGCGGCTTGCCGAACAGCATTTCCAACGACAGGTCGACAGCGCGCTGGTCGAACAACGGATCGTTCACCAGCAAGCGGCGCTCGCTGGTGGCCGCACCGACGACGGCGTAGACGCAGCGTTCGCGCGTGCAAAGCGACTCGAACAGCGGAACGTCGTCGGGACGAATGCCGAGCACGTAGCGCTCCTGCGATTCGTTGCACCAGATCTGCATCGGTGACAGTTGTGGGTCGGCGCAGGGAATCGCGCGCAGGTTGATGACGCCGCCGACTTCGGAATCGTTGAGCAATTCGGGGATGGCATTGGACAAGCCGCCGGCGCCGACATCGTGGATCGACACGATGGGGTTGGCATCGCCGCGTGCGCAGCAGGCATCGATCACTTCCTGGCAGCGCCGTTGCATTTCCGGGTTGTCACGTTGTACCGACGCGAAGTCCAGTTCCGCGCTGCCGGCCCCGCCGGCCATTGACGAGGCCGCGCTGCCGCCCAGGCCAATCAACATGGCCGGACCGCCGAGTACGATGATCGCATCGCCTTCGCGCAGCCTTCCCTTCGCGACATCGCCTTCGCTCAGGTTGGCGATGCCGCCTGCAATCATGATCGGCTTGTCGTAGCCCCAGCGCTTGCCGCTGCTGCCGCTTTCCTGCTCGAAACTGCGGAAATAGCCGCTCAGGCAGGGTCGGCCGAACTCGTTGTTGAATGCGGCGGCACCGAGCGGACCGTCGCGCATGATCTCGAACGCACTCGCGAATCGAGGCGGCAACGGCCGCTCGCTTTCCCATGCCATCGGCAGGCCAGGAATGCGCAGGTGCGACACCGAAAAACCGGCCAGGCCGGCTTTGGGCTTTCCACCGCGACCGGTCGCTCCCTCGTCGCGAATTTCTCCGCCCGAACCGGTAGCCGCACCGGGGAATGGGGAGATCGCGGTCGGATGATTGTGGGTTTCAACCTTGATTGCGTAGGCAATACTTTCCTGGCTGGCTCGATAGATCGCGCTTGCCGGATCCGCGCGAAAGCGCTCGCCCTGGCTGCCGGCAATCACGGCAGCGTTGTCCGAATAGGCCGACAGCGTGTGCGCCGGCGAGCGCGCGTGGGTGTTGCGAATCATCGCGAAAAGCGACTGATCGCGCCGCTTGCCGTCGATGCTGAAGCTGGCGTTGAAAACCTTGTGTCGGCAATGCTCCGAATTGGCCTGCGCGAACATCATCAACTCGGCATCGGTGGGATCACGTCCGATGCCGGCGTAGTGCGTTGCGAGATATCCGACCTCGTCTTCGGCAAGCGCGAGGCCGAGCCGCTGGTTCGCCTTGCGCAACGCGACGTTCGCGTTCGTTCCAAGTTCAATCACATCAAGCGGTGCAGGCGGGCGCGCCGCGAATATTTCGCCGATGTCGACGAGACCGGTCAGCACCGACTGGGTCATCGGATCGTGCAGGCGGGCGACCATGGCTTGCCATTCCGCGCTGGCCGGGTCGGGCGCGTTGAGCAGCTGGAACGCCACGCCACGTTCAACGCGCTGCACGTCGAAACCGCAGTCGCGAAGGATGTCCGTGGCCTTGCTCGACCACGGTGAAATCGTGCCCAACCGTGGCACCACCCAGCATTGGGCATCGTCGCGAGCTTCGCGAGTCGCGTCGAGCACGCCAGCAACCTGCTGCAATTGTGCTGCGGAGAGCGCGTCGCAAAACAGGAAATAGACATGACGCGCGGCCAGCACCCGGCAATCGGAATGATCGCCGGTGAAAGCGGCATTGAGCCGGTCAACTCTGAACGCTGAAAGGGCGGCCTGGCCGTCGAAACAGATCATTGATGGGCAGTATCCAAGGGTCGCGAATGATAGCCGAATCGTCAATTCCAGCCGAATTGCGCAAGGCAGAAAACGAAAAACGCCGGCACTGGGCCGGCGTCTTGGGTCGTCGTTGCGATCGCGCGAAGGCGAGATCAGGCGATCAACATGTCCTTTTCCTTCTTGCCGCCAGTGATGGCGTCATTGAACCAGCGAGGACGCTTGCCACGACCGGTCCAGGTCATGCTCGCGTCGGCGGGGTTGCGATACTTCGGCTTTACCTTGCGGCGCATCTTGCGACCGGCACCGCCAAACAGTTCTTCCATGGTGAAGCCTTCGGCCTTGACCATCGCGAGCACCTTGTCGCGGACCTTGCCTTCCTTCTCCTTGACCATTTCATCCTGACGGCTCTTGGCGCGGGTGATGAGCTCATTCAGCTGGTTGTGATTGAGAGTCTTGATATCGATTGCCATTTTTTGAACTCCAGTGGGTCCGGGGGGAAACGGGCGTGCATCTTATTCGCTTTTGAGAAAAAGGGAATAGGCCGAACGCCACGGTTGATCTTAGGGAAATAATGGATGCGCGCCAACTTTCGAACGTCGTCGGCTCAATCAAGTACCGTCACCACCGTTCAAGCGCAGCATCAGTTCGTCACGGCCGAGGCTTTCATTTTCGCTGCTGCCGCGGCGGCGATACTCATAACTGCCGGCGGCGAGTCCGCGCTCACTGACGACAACGCGGTGCGGTATGCCGATCAGCTCGATGTCGGCAAACATCGCGCCGGGGCGCAAGCCGCGATCATCCATTGCCACGTCGATACCACGCGCGACAAGTTCGTCATAAAGCCGTTCGGATTCAACGCGAATGGCCTCATTCTGCTGTGCGCCAATCGGACAGAGAACAACCTGCCACGGCGCCATTGGCGCGGGCCAGATGATGCCCGCGTCGTCGTGATTCTGCTCGATGGCAGCGGCCACGATACGACTGACGCCGATGCCATAACAACCCATGTGCAGGACCGCGCTCTTGCCCTGGTCGTCGAGAACGGTTGCACCCATTGCCTGCGCATATTTCTGGCCAAGCTGGAATACGTGACCTACCTCGATTCCACGTGCGATCGACAATTCGCCGCAGCCGTCCGGTGACGCGTCGCCTGCGACCACCTTGCGTATGTCGGCGACCTGGCTAACGGCGGCGTCGCGCAACCAGTTCGCACCGCAGAAGTGGGTGTCGTCCTGATTGCCGCCACAGACGAAGTCGGCGAGCATCGCCGCACTGCGATCGACGATCACTGGAACCGACTCCGGTAATCCGACCGGGCCGATCGAACCAGGCCGCGCGCCAGTGACGCGAATGATTTCGGCCTCATCGGCAAGTACCGATTCACCCGACAACTGTTCCAGCGCCGCCGCCTTCACCTCATTGACTTCATGGTCACCCCGCACGCACAGCGCGACCAGTCCGTCGCGGCCACGCACCATGATGGTCTTCACGCACTGCGCAGGTGCGATGCCGAGCAGTGCAGCCACGTCATCGATGGTCTTCGCCCTGGGCGTATCCACGCGCTGCAAGGCTTGCGATGGCGGCTGGCGCTCGCCGGTCGGCGCCAGCGCTTCGGCCTTCTCGATATTGGCGGCGTAGTCAGAGCCGGACGAGAATGCGATCGCATCCTC
The DNA here is from genome assembly GCA_038255665.1 of Lysobacterales bacterium. GTDB lineage: Bacteria > Pseudomonadota > Gammaproteobacteria > Xanthomonadales > Rhodanobacteraceae > Dokdonella. The sequence goes on from JBBSLA010000030.1 coordinate 23,342, forward strand.
GCCTGAATCGGCAAGCACCTGGAACTCGTGAGAGGCGTTACCGCCAATCGCACCGGTGTCGGCCTGCACCGCACGAAAACGCAGTCCAAGGCGCGTGAAAATACGCTCGTAAGCGTCATACATGTTCTGGTATTCGGCGGCGAGACCCGCTTCGTCGAGATGGAACGAATAGGCGTCCTTCATCAGGAACTCGCGGGCACGCATGATGCCGAAACGCGGCCGGATTTCGTCTCGGAACTTGGTCTGTATCTGGTAAAAATTGACTGGCAGTTGCTTGTAACTGCGCAATTCGTTGCGGGCGAGGTCGGTAATCACTTCCTCATGGGTAGGCCCGTAGCAGTATTCGGCATCCTTTCGATCATGGAACTTCAGCAATTGATCGCCGAATTTGTCCCAGCGACCGCTTTCGTCCCACAGTTCGCGCGGCTGCACCGAAGGCATCAGCAATTCGATGGCGCCGGCGCGATTCATTTCCTCGCGAACCACCTGCTCGACCTTGCGCAGTACGCGCAGCCCCAGTGGCGACCACGTATACAAGCCGGCGCCAATCTTGCGAACCATGCCCGCACGCAGCATCAGCCGATGGCTGGCCAATTCAGCGTCGGCGGGAACTTCCTTGACAGTGGAAAGATGAAATTGCGAGAGGCGCATTGGGCGACAGTTGCTCTGGAATGGCTGGCGAAGTCGGCATGATATCCACATGCCTTGCGGCGCGGGGCGCCGAATGGTCAAGCCAAGGAGCGCCGATGCCGATCAAACGTCGGCAGCGACCGACGCGCGACCGGCAGTAAAAATCAATTCGGGTGATTCAATTACAGAACAGCTTGACCTGCCCCTGCGCCTGCTGGATCGATTGTTCCCGCGTCGCCGCTTCCTCGCTGCCCTTGGGCAACGGCGCAGCCGCCGTAAGGGCTGCCAGGTTCTTGCCGGCAATCTCGCAGTTGCGCTTGATGTCCTCGTCGTCGTAGCCGGCGGCCCGCGCCATCGCCTGGTTTTCGCCGGCGTTTTCTTCGACGGGCTCCGGATTACTGTCGCGAGCGGCACCACTCGCAAGCCGCAGGCGGCGCGGATCCCTGGCACTGCGCGGCGGCGGTTGGTCGGAGTAATGCTTGACGCCGTTCGCATCGACCCAGCTGTAGGCGCCCGACGCGAGCGCCGGCGATGATCCGGACACCCCGCAGGCCAGTGCGGCGACGCAGACAAGCAGCGTTGTAGGCAGATGTTTCATGGTCACTTCCTGCACGATCGGAATGGGCGTCGCCACAAGGTAGCGCAGCAATGGACGCCGAGACTAGCACCGCTCCGCCGACAATACGCTGAGCGGGTTTGCGTTCGCGGCTCGCAATTCCATCGTTGGCGATCGGGTAAACTCGGGCGCCCATCATAGAGTCGATCGGCCATGGACCAACCAGCGCCGCGGAAGCCGCACCGGGGCATCTACCTGCTGCCCAACCTGTTCACCACGGCAGCGATGTTTGCCGGCTTTTTCGCCATCGTTTCAGCAATCAACGCGCGCTACATCGAGGCCGCCATGGCGATCTTCGTGGCTGGCCTGCTCGACGGTCTGGACGGTCGCGTCGCCAGGCTTACCAATACCCAGACCGATTTCGGCGTGCAGTACGACTCCTTGTCGGACCTGGTCAGTTTCGGCCTCGCGCCGGCTCTGGTGATGTACACGTGGGCGCTGTCAGACCTGAAAGGCTACGGCTCGTTGTGGGGCAAGGTCGGTTGGGCTGCCGCCTTCATCTATGCCGCTTGCGCCGCGCTAAGGCTGGCGCGCTTCAACACCCAGGTCGGCGTCGCTGACAAGGCGTATTTCCAAGGCCTGGCCAGTCCGGCATCGGCGGGATTGTGCATGTCGTTCGTCTGGACCATCGAGACACGTGGCCTGCCGTTGTTCGATGAAAGCTACGCGCCCTGGGCCTGCCTGTTCATTGCGCTGACTGCCGGCCTGCTGATGGTCAGCAACGTGCGCTATTACAGCTTCAAGAAGCTGCCGCTGGCCGACCGCGTGCCGTTCGTCTGGATACCGGTCGCGATGCTGATCCTGGTCGCCCTCGCCGTCGATACGCCACGTGTACTGCTGGCGATCGCCGTCACCTACGTCATCTCTGGACCGGTGATCACCTTGTGGGGTCGCCTGCGTCGCCGGCGCGAACGCCGCGCGCAACGCGGCGGGTGAGTTCAACCGTGCATGCACGCCACGACGGTGCCGACCTGCGCCGGCTGGCTGAGTTGGGTATCGCTGCACTTGACTGGCGCCATCCGCCGGCAGGCTCATCGGGCGTGGTCATCGTCGAAAGCGATGAGAGCGCAAACGCGCTGCTCAAGGACATCGTGAAAAGCCTCGCGATGGCCGGACTCACCTCCCGTTTGCGTGGCGCTGGCGGCATGGTTGCGCCGGAGGCCGATGTAACTGTGATCCGCTTCGGCGCTACAGACGCAACCGCGTCGCCCGATGGCGGCGCCGCAACGCTGTTGCCGACACTCACCGATCTGCGTGGCAACGCGGCTGCCAAGCGCAGCGCGTGGTCGCAGCTGCGCGCCCTGCTGCGGCGCTGATGCACGCGAACGGCGTTTTCGCTATCGTCGCCCTCGTCCATGGCAGCCAACATACAACCCACCCCCGCCCGCTTCGAACCGATGCGGATGGAAGATGTCGACCACGTCGCGATGATCGAGCGCGTGGCCTATCCGTTCCCATGGACGGCTGGAATCATTCGCGACTGCCTGCGTGCCGGCTACGACTGCTGGTTGCTGGTCGCGGATGGCGAGACGGTTGGCTACGGCATCGTTTCGATCGCCGCCGATGAGGCACACCTGCTCAACATCTGCATTTCGCCACCGAACCAGGGCTACGGCTACGGTCGCCAGTTGATGCTTGGCCTGGTGGAACTGGCGCGGCGCCGCAACGTCGAGCGCATCTATCTTGAAGTTCGGCCGAGCAACGGGCGCGCGATCACCTTGTACCGGACGATCGGCTTCTGCGAAGTCGGCCGTCGTCCGCGTTATTACCCGTCCGGAGACGAGCGCGAGGACGCGCTCGTGATGACGCTGGAGTTGCGGCCTGACGTGGGCTGACTTCGACTTGTTTTGCGGCTGTCGCCGCCTTTTTCCCTTCTCCCGTCGGGAGAAGGTGCCCGTAGGGCGGATGAGGGTCCGGGCCTTGTGCTACCTTTTATTGTCGCGAACATTTCATCTTCGCTCTGTTTGGCCGTCTAGACGGCCATTGAGTGGCTGTCGCCAGACTGGTCAAGCGTTTCGTCGGGCTGCCGCAGGAAGCCTTCTGTTTGGCTATTGCCAATCTGGTCAAGCGTTTCACGCGCCTGCCGGCGCGCGAGTCACTTTTCTCGCGCAGAGAAAAGTAACCCAAAGATGCGGCCCGATGGCCTTTCGGTCGTGCGGTGAAGCCGCACGACGTCGCAAGCACTGGCCGGGTTCGGCTGAAGGCACATCCTGTGCCGCAGCCGAAGCCACGCGATCCCTCGCGCGGCCCGCAAGCGGCTGGTCCGTCCAGCACTTGCCGCCAGGAACGGGC
>JBBSLA010000031.1:0-26535 GCA_038255665.1 Lysobacterales bacterium
CTCGAACGTGCCGCGCGGCGTGTGCAGATACTTGCGCGTGGTGACCCGGCTGACCGTGGACTCGTGCATGCCGATTTCCTCGGCAACGTCTTTCAATACCAGCGGCCGCATCGCCTCCGGGCCGTATTCAAGGAAAGCCTCCTGCGCCGCGACGATTGCCGTCGCCACTTTCAGGATGGTGTCGGCGCGCGCCTGCAGGCTCTTGATCAACCAGCGCGCTTCCTGCAACTGGCCGCGCAGGTAGTTGGCATCGTCGCGTTGCACTCGCGCAATCAACGACGCGTAGTGACTGTTGATCGTCAGCTTCGGCTGCGCATTCGGCGACAGCGCGATCTGCCAGTGCTGACCGACCTTTCGCGCGTACGCGTCGGGCGCGATGAACTCGGCCTGTGCGTTGGAAAAACCCGAACCGGGTTTGGGGTTCAGCGAGCGGACCAGATCGATCGCCGCATCCATTTCATCGGGTTCCGCGCGCAGCTTCTGACACAGCTTGGGGCGGTCGTTGCGCGCCAGTTGCTCAAGACACTCGTTGACCAGCCGACGCGCCAGTTCAAGGCCGGCGGTTCCGTCGTCGAATGCTGACATCTGCGCGATCAGGCACTCGCGCAGATCTCGACTGGCGACGCCGGTCGGATCGAACTGCTGCACCCGCGAACGCACGGCTTCGATTTCCGCGTCAGAAACCTGCGCCAGCGTGGCGACGCTGCTGGCGATGGATTCGTTGGATTCGGTCAGGTAACCATCATCATCGACGCCATCGATGATGGTCGCGGCAATGGCACGATCCAGCGGCGACATCGGGGTCAGGTTCAACTGCCAGAACAGATGGTCGCGCAGGTCTTCAGTCGCCGCGTCCTCGCGATCGCCGGCGTCCTCATCGCCACTGCTGTTGTTGCCGCTGCCGGCGTAGTCGTTGCGCTCGAACGCGAGATCGAGCGGCATGTCATCGCGCTCGTTGCGCTCGTTTCGAAAATCGTCGACATCCGTGCTGTCGCTGTTGCTGGTGCTGTAGTCGTCCTCGCGCTGGCGCTCGCTGGCGTCGAGGGTGGAATCGCTGTCGGACTTAGCGCCGTCGTCGTCGCGTTCGTTGCGTTCTGCGTCGTCGGACTCGTCCTCGTCGTCATCGATGCCGTCGCTCACTTCGAGCAACGGGTTGGATTCGACCGCGGTGTTGAGTTCCAACTCCAGCTCCAGGCTGGATAGCTGCAACAGGCGAATCGCCTGCTGAAGCTGTGGCGTCAGCGAAAGCTGCTGGTTGACCCGTATCTGAAGTGCCGGTTTCATGCTCCGCCGATGCAGTCGATGCTGAACCGATCTTAGCAGCGTCCGAGGCTGGGCTGGAACGCTCGTCACCTCAAGGACACTAGTTGGTCTCGATCACTGGACCTGCCGACTGTCGCCCCGTCGACGGAAACCGAGGGTAGAGTAGCGATGAGATAGCGCCCTCCCGATATTTGATCGGTGTGGTCCGCTCCAGTCTTGAACCGGACAGGCAGAACTCATGAGCAAACGCTATGTGCCGCTTTTTTCACTTATTGCACTGGCAACTGCTTGCCAAAGCGTGCCAAAAGGGGCGCTCTTACCCGTTAAGGGCAAGGACAGAATGATGATCGAAAACCTTTTTCTCGAGGTGAAGAAGTCACTAATCGATCAGGACGAAACCGCCGAGAACTGCCATCCGGCGAGATACTCGTCGAAGGACGAATTGATCGTACGAGACGTTGCCGTCATGGATGCAAGCAACATCATCAGTGGACAGTTGGATGGATTTCGGAATTTCGCTCTTATAGTCGCTTCGAAAGATCAAACTACGTATTCCATTTCTGTTGAAGTAGCCAATGATCGGTGCGTTGAATTCGCCATTCACTACCTCGTGGAGTGAAGTGCAGCGGAGAGCTGAGGACGTGCCTCGTGCTCACATCCGAAACTCCCGCCCCAGATAGACATCGCGCACTTGCTCATTCGCGAGCAGATCAACCGGCGCGCCTTGGGCGAGTACGCTGCCGTCGTTCATGATGTAGGCGCGGTCGCAGATGCCGAGGGTTTCGCGGACGTTGTGGTCGGTAATCAGAATGCCGATGCCGCGATTCTTCAGGTGACGCACGATGCGCTGGATGTCGCCGACCGAGATGGGATCGACGCCGGCGAAAGGTTCGTCGAGCAGGATGAAGCGCGGTCGCGCCGCCAGTGCGCGGGCGATCTCGACGCGACGGCGCTCGCCGCCGGATAGCGACTGGCCTTTCTGGTCGGCTATGTGGTTGATCTGCAATTCGTCGAGCAGGGAACCCAGTTCCGCCGAGCGGCCGGATGCATCGAGATCGTCGCGCAGTTCCAGCACGGCGAGGATGTTGTCGGCCACGCTCAGACGGCGAAATACCGATGCTTCCTGCGGCAGGTAGCCAATGCCGTGCTGAGCACGCAGATGCATGGGCTGCACGGTGATGTCTTCGTCGTCGAGCATGATGCGGCCGGCATCGGCGGCGACCAGGCCGACCACCATGTAGAAACAGGTCGTCTTGCCGGCGCCGTTCGGGCCGAGCAGGCCGACTACTTCGCCCTGGTCGAGCTGGAAACTGAAATCGCGCACGACAGGTCGCTTGCGATAGGCCTTGCTCAGGCCACTGGCTGTGAGCATTACGTGCCGCCGGCCTTGGGTTGCGGCAGGAAGCGCAGGCGCACCTTGCCGTCGCTGCTTTCCTCGCCGCTCTTCATGGCGCCGGTTGCGGTGTTGTAGGTCATGTGGTCGCCGCGGAATTCGCTCTTGCCCTGCTGGATCACGACCACGTCGCCGGTGAATTCGGCAACGCTGCTGCCGGTGTTGTATTCGATCTTGTTGGCGGTGGCCGTCATCAGGCCGCCATCGTTGTCGAGTTGCTGCTGCATGCTTGCCGGTTTCCCGGTCAAGGTCAGACGCTTGATGCTGCCGTCGCCGGCCTTGCCGTTCTTGTCGGTGTCGTAGACCACGGCGAGGTCGCCGCTGGCCTTGAGCGAGCCCTGCACCATTTCGACATTGCCTTTGAGCGTGGCGACATTGGTATCACCGCCGGCCTTCTGGCCGAGCACGCTTTCCTGGTAGTTGGCGCGAATGTCGAGCGGCTGCTGGCGGTCGGTCTCGAGCGCCAGTGCGGAACCGGCGACGGCGAACAGTCCGAACGCGATCGCGAGTCGTGCGAAGTCAGCGCGCACGCGGCTTGGTTTGGAATCGATTGTGGACATCGGCGAGCAACTCCATGGTTTGGGTGGTGAGGTCGGCGCGCAGGCCGGTGCCGCTGACGATGGAACCGGTTTGTTCGATGGTGGCGCGCGCATCGGTGGAGAGTTTGCTGGTCTTGGGCCAAACGGTCATGTCGCTGCTGGTGATCGTCGCCGGGGCCTTGCCTTCCGGCTCGCTGCGCATCACCACCGCGCCGCGCAACTGCATGATGGTGCCGCCCTTGTCGATCCAGGCGGCGTCGGAGCTGCCTTCCCAGCTTCGACCGCTGCCATCGACCATCACGTAGCCCGGCGTCGTCACGTAGATGGAGTTGTCCTTGTCGCTGCGGGTCAGGATAGGGCCAGTCATCCGAAACGTCAGCTTGCCATCATCGCCGAGCGCGGTCAGCTGGAAGTTGCTCAAGGTGTAGTCCGAGCGCGGCGGGCCGACAAAGTCGTCCCTGGCCGGCTCGCGGATCAGCCACAGCAGGAATTGCGAGCCGGCAGCGAGCAGCAGCAGCGCGATGATGATCGGCCAATGGCGGCGTTCGATCACGACAGCGCCCGTTCCAGTTCGGTTTCCGACTTGCCTTGCGCGGCGAGGATCAGGTCGCAGACTTCGCGAGCGGCACCGTTTCCGCCGCTGCGCTTGGTGCGCCAATGTGCGCGTTCAAGCACCCATGGATGTGCGTTGGCGACTGCAATGGCGAAACCGACTTCGCTCATCGCGCGCAGGTCGGGCACGTCGTCGCCGGTGTAGGCCACTTCGCCCGCTTCCAGAAACAGCGCGTTGGTCAACTGGTGCAGGCAGACACGTTTGTCGCCCTGGCCTTGGTAGACATGGGCGATGCCGAGTTCCGCCATGCGATTGGCGACGATGCGGCTGGTTCGCGCGGTGATGATGGCGACTTCGATGCCGTTGGCGAGCAGGCGCTTCAAGCCCAAACCGTCGTGAACGTGGAAGGCCTTGGATTCGCGGCCATCCTCGGAATAATGCAGGCGCCCGTCAGTCAGCACGCCATCAACATCGAACACCGCCAAGCGCACCCGGCTGGCGCGGTCGCGGATGTCGGCGGGCATGTCGTCGTAGTGGCTATATGGCATGGCGGCAGCGGCGTCGGTCGGATCAGACGACCCGGGCACGCAACAGGTCGTGGATGTTCAGCGCACCGACCAGCCGACCGCCATCGCCGACGACCAGCAGCGCATGGATCTTGAAGTCTTCCATCACCCGCGCGGCTTCGACGGCGAGTTGATCGGGGCCAATGGTCTTTGGATTCGCTGTCATCACGCCGATAACCGGGGTACGGCGCAGGTCGATTGGCGCGTCATCGACGGCGCGGCGCAGGTCGCCGTCGGTAAACACGCCGAGCAGGCGCTGGTCGGCATCGACGACGGCGGTCATGCCCAAGCCCTGGCGGGTCATTTCCATCACGGCATCGAACACGCTTGCGCTGTGGCCGACCGAGGGAATCGCCGTGCCCTGGTGCATCACGTCACTGATATGCAGCAGCAGGCGTCGCCCCAGCGAGCCGGCCGGATGAGATCGGGCGAAATCGTCGGCGGTGAATCCGCGCGCTTCGAGCAGCGCGATCGCCAAGGCGTCGCCCATTGCCAGCGCAGCGGTGGTGCTGGCGGTCGGCGCAAGGCCAAGCGGGCAAGCTTCCTCTGAAACGCTGACATCGATGTGCACGTCGGCGATCCGGCCCAATGACGAACCTTCGTTGCCACTCATCACGATCAGCGCGATGCCCTTGCGCTTCAGCATCGGCAGGATGGCCAGTAGCTCATCGGTTTCACCGGAGTTGCTGATCGCGAGGACCACGTCGTCGGCCAGGATCATGCCCATGTCGCCGTGGCTGGCTTCGCCGGGATGCACGAAAAACGCCGGCGTGCCGGTCGATGCCAGAGTCGCCGCTACCTTGTGCGCGATGTGGCCCGACTTGCCCATGCCGGACAGTACGACCCGGCCGCGACAGTTGAGGATCAACTCGCAGGCAGCCTGGAACTGGCCGTCAATGCGACCGCACAACGACTCGATCGCGCGCGCCTCCGTGCGCAACACGGTTGTCGCCGAGCGGCGCAACGCGGCGCCATCGATGTGCGGCGAGGATTTGACGGTTTCTGGCTGGATACGTGCGTTCATCGAAAGACGCTGTCTCGCTGATCGAGGACTAGGCTGGGGAGGGCCTCGGGAACGGAAACGTTCCGATCCCTGTAAACTGGCCGGCCCGGTATTCTAGCCGCAAGCGCGCTGAACCACTGACTGGTTCGCGCCCGCCATGCGAATGCCCCTTCACCGCCACCGAGTGAACCGTCCATGGACAGCGCCAGCCTGCAACATCTGATCCAGTCCGGAATGCCGGAGGCGAAAGTGCAGGTCAACGGCGAAGATGGCGTGCATTTCGAGGCGCTGGTGGTCAGCGAGGCCTTCGCTGGAAAGTTGCCGCTGGCCCGCCACCGGATGGTTTACGCAACGCTGGGCGACAAGATGGGCGGCGCCATCCATGCGCTCGCGCTGCGCACCCTGACACCGGAAGAAGCCGCGCGCGGCTGATTCCCGCGTCGCGATCCGTCCGATCGTGCTGTCCCTTATCGAGTTGACTTGAACACATGGCAAAAATCGTAATCAACGGCGGTGAAGCGCTTTCCGGCGACGTGACCATTTCCGGCGCAAAGAACGCTGTGCTGCCGATTCTGGCCGCCTGCCTGCTGGCCGATGGGCCAATGACGATCGGTAACGTGCCGCATCTGCACGACGTGACCACCACGATGGAACTGCTCGGCCAGATGGGCGTGCAGATCGTCATGGACGATCACATGAAGATCCAGATCGATTCGACCACGCTGGAGCGCTGCTACGCACCCTACGACCTGGTCCGCACCATGCGCGCGTCGATCCTGGTGTTGGGTCCGCTGGTGGCGCGTTACGGCAAGGCCGATGTGTCGCTTCCGGGTGGTTGCGCAATCGGCACGCGGCCGGTTGACCTGCACATCAAGGGTTTGCAGGCGCTGGGTGCCGAGATCACGGTCGAGAATGGCTACATTCGTGCCCGCGCCGGTCGATTGAAGGGCTGCCGCATGGTGCTCGACATGATCACCGTGACCGGCACCGAAAACATCATGATGGCGGCGACGTTGGCTGAAGGTACCACCATCATCGAGAATGCCGCGCAGGAACCCGAGGTGCTCGATCTCGCCAATTGCCTCAACGCGATGGGCGCGAAAATCGAAGGCGCCGGCACGGGGACCCTGGTTATCGAAGGTGTCGAGCGGCTGCACGGCTGTTCCTATGAAGTGCTGCCTGATCGGATCGAAACCGGCACCTTCCTGGTCGGTGCGGCGATCACTGGCGGTCGCGTCATGTGCAAGCGGGCCCGTCCGCGTACCCTCGACGCGGTGCTCGCGAAACTCGAAGAGTCCGGCGCACACATCAACACCGGCGAGGACTGGATCGAGCTGGACATGCGTGGCCGTCGCCCCAAGGCGGTCAACCTGGTTACCGCGCCGTATCCGGCATTCCCGACCGACATGCAGGCCCAGTTCACCGCGCTCAACTGCGTGGCGGAAGGCGTTGGCATCATCACCGAAACCGTGTTCGAAAACCGCTTCATGCACGCGTTGGAGTTGCAACGGCTGGGTGCCGACATACGCATCGAAGGCAACACCGCGATCATCAAGGGTGCCAGCCACATGACCGGCGCGCAGTTGATGGCGACCGATCTTCGCGCATCAGCGTCGCTGGTGCTTGCCGGCCTCGTCGCACACGGCGAAACCGTGGTGGATCGGATTTATCACATTGATCGCGGTTACGAGAACATCGAAGAAAAACTCGGCTCGCTCGGCGCACGCATCCGCCGCCTGCCGGCCTGAGTTCAATAGGTGTCCTGAACGACGCGGTGCCTCTCGGTAAGGTCGGGCCGTCGTTGGTCAAAGTATCACCAGACGGCTGCGCTAGACTTGATGCCCCGTTTTCTCGGAGCCACGCCAATGAGATTGCTGCCCGTCGCTGTAGCGATTGCCTGCTTCGCTTCCGCCGCCGTCGCGGCCGACAAGCCGTTCGATGCCGAATTGCTCGCCAACCTGGATCGCGTCAGCGGGCACAAGCTTTCCCCCGATGGCAGCAAGCTGGCTTGGCAACTGCGCCAGACCGACTATGCCGCCAACAAGGGCCGCAACAGCATCTGGACAATGTCCATTGCCGGCGGCAAGCCGCAGCGACTGACGTCGAATGACGTCAACGCGAACACTCCTGCGTGGTCGGCTGATGGCAGCGCCATCTATTTCCTTGCGGCGAAGGACGGCGTCAGCCAGTTGTGGCGACAGGCGCCCGCCGGCAAGGCCGAGCAGGTGACGGACTACCCGGTCGATGTCGAAACCTACAAGCTTTCGCCGGATGGCAAGCATCTGCTGGCCTCGGCTTCCGTATTCATCGACTGCGCCGACCTCGCCTGCACCAAGCAGCGCCTGGACGAAAAAGCCAAGGACAAGGCAACCGGCGTACTTTACGACCAGTTGTTTGTGCGTCACTGGGACACGTGGTCGGACCACCGCCGCAACCAGTTGTTCGTGGCCGATCTTGACAGTGATGGCCAGTTCGGCCGAGCCCGCCTGCTGACTGGTGGTATCGACGGCGACGTGCCGTCCAAGCCATTCGGCGACGACAGCGAGTACAACTGGTCGCCGGATGGAAAGACCGTCTATTTCAATGCCCGCGTCGCCGGCAAGAGCGAGGCCTGGTCGACCAATTTCGACATCTACAGCGTGCCGGCCGATGGCTCGGCAGCGCCCAGGAATCTCACCGGGTCGAATCTCGCCTGGGATGGCAATCCGCTGCCTTCCGCCGATGGCAAGACCTTGTACTACCTCGCGATGAAGCGTCCCGGTTTCGAGGCAGACCGCTTCGACATCAAGGCGATGGACCTCGCCAGCGGTACGGTGCGCTCGGTCGCGCCCGACTGGGATCGTTCGGCGTCGGCGCTCACTGAATCGACCGATGGCCGCACCTTGTACACGGCCTCCGACGACGAAGGCCAGCATCCTGTCTTTGGCGTTGATGTCGCGAACGGCAAGGTCACCCGGCTGCTGCAGGAAGGCTCGGTCAGCGGGATCGAGGTTGGCAAGGACACCATCGTGGTCGGCATCCAGACCCTGCAACATCCGACCGACCTGTGGGCGATGAAGCCCAATGGCGGCAAGCTGCGCCAGTTGACCCACGTCAACGCCGACAAGCTGGCTGGCGCGTTGGTGGGCGCGTCGGAATTCTTCACGTTCAAGGGCTACAACGACGAGCAGGTACAGGGCTATGTCGTCAAACCTGCCGGGTTCACCCCGGGCACGAAGTACCCGGTCGCCTTCATCATCCACGGCGGTCCGCAAGGCGCGATGACCAACAGCTGGAGCTATCGATGGAATCCGCAGACCTATGCAGGACAGGGCTTCGCCGTCGTCACCATCAATTTCCATGGTTCCACCGGCTACGGACAGGCGTTCACCGACTCGATCTCCGGTGACTGGGGCGGCAAGCCCCTGGTTGACCTCCAGAAGGGCTGGGCGGCAGCGCTGGCAAAATACGATTGGCTCGATTCCGACCGTGCCTGTGCGCTCGGCGCATCGTACGGCGGCTACATGGTCAACTGGATCGCCGGCAACTGGAACGAGCCGTGGAAGTGCCTGGTCAACCACGACGGTGTGTTCGATACCCGATCGATGGCGCTGGTCACCGAGGAGCTTTGGTTCACGGAATGGGAAAACGGTGGCCCGGTCTACGAGCAGGCCGATGCTTACGAAAAATTCAACCCGCGCAACCATATCCAGGACTGGCGCGTACCGATGTTGGTGATACAAGGCGAGAAGGACTTCCGCGTGCCGGTTGACCAGGGTATTTCGACATTTACCGCGTTGCAGCGTCGTGGCATCGAGAGCGAACTGCTGGTGTTCCCGGACGAGAACCATTGGGTGCTCAAGCCGCAGAACAGCGTGCTTTGGCACCACACGGTGAATGCCTGGCTGAAGCGCTGGACTGCGAAGTAACGGTTGCCTGACGGCGCCGTCCGAACAACGGTGGCCTGGTCAACGGCATCGCGGAGCAACCGAATCTGTCAGTTTGTGACGGCGCGCAAGGAATTTCTGGGAATTGTGAGACGCAGATCACGGAATCGGCAGCGGCGAAAAAGCGCGGCAGGCCTTGCAACGCTTGGGATTGATGCCGTTGGAACGACTCTTGCTACCGCTGGTCACGGCAACGACGCTGTTACCAGCGCTGTCGCGTAAAGTCGGTCGGAAACGTCGGCCTGTCCAAATTGTCTGCACCCGAATGTCGCGGAAAGTCCACCCCGACGCCGGTATTGGAGGAACACAATGAAGTATTTCGCAACACTCGGCCTTGTCGGCCTGCTGTCCTTGTTCGGACCCGCAGCGCTTGCTGCGGAGCCATCTCCCGCCGCGACCGACCCGGCCAGCGATGTCTACCGGATCGGCAAGGACGACATCATCCAGATCTCGGTCTGGCGTAACCCCGAACTCAGCGTCACCGTGCCGGTACGCCCGGACGGTCGCATTTCGGTGCCGCTGGTCGGCGACGTAATGGTCGCCAACCGCACGCCCGACCAGGTCTCCACCGATATCGAGGCGAAGTTGGCCACCTACGTTCGTGATCCGCAGGTATCGGTGATCCTGACCGAGCTGCGCAGCCACGAATACCTGTCGCGCGTTCGCGTCACTGGCGCGGTGCGGCAGCCGATCTCGGTGCCCTATCGGCAAGGTATGACGGTGCTGGATGCGGTTCTCGCCGCTGGCGGCGTCACCGAATTCGCGTCGGCCGACAACACCAAGCTGTTCCGTCGCGACAAGGCTGACACGCTCGAAACCCTGCCGATCAAGCTGGATCGCCTGATGAAGAAGGGCGACCTCGAAAACAACCTCGCGCTGCGTCCCGGTGACATCGTCACCGTCCCCGAACGCGCATTCTGATCGGAGCCAACGTGATCGTGCCACACGCCAGCAATCAATCGGCCAGCATCGGCGAAATCGTCGGTACCGTTTTAAGGGAAGCCTGGCGGCGACGGGTGATGATAGCGGTCGGCTTTGCCGCAGTCGCTCTCCTTGTACTCGTCGTTGGCTTCTTGATACCGAAGAAGTACGTCTCCGAAACCACCATCCTCGCGCTGGAACAGAACATCGTGAAGGAGCTGACCGCCGGCGTTGCCGTGTCGACCAGCCTAAATGATCGGGCGGCAATGATTCGCGACGTGATCTTCAGTCGAAAGGTGATGCTGCAGATCCTGGACGACGGTGGCTGGATGGCACGCAAGCCAACCCCGGTCGAGCAGGAGCGCTACATGAACGAGATCGCCCGCAGGACGTCGATCTCCGGCGGCAAGGACAATTTGATCCGGCTGTCTTACCACGACAGCGATCCGCAACGCGCCTACACCGTCGTCACGCGCATGGCCGAGTTGTTCATGGCCCAGGTACGCGAGGCGAAGGCGCGCGAGAGTCGCGATGCATTTCGCTTCATCGATAGCCAGGTGCAGGCCTACCAGCAAAAACTGGGCGAGGTCGAGAACCGGATGACTGCCTATCGCGAGAAGCATCCCGATTTCGTCCTCAACGCCGACCAGGTCGCAAATGAGCGGCTGACCGACCTGCGCCGGCAAGTCGAGGCCAGCAAGCTCGAACTTGCCCAGCAGCGCTCGATCGAAAGCACGCTGGCGGCACAGCTTTCTGCAACCAGCCCGACCCAGTCCGGCGGCACCACGTTGATTCGCGGCGCCACGACCGACCCGCGTCTGAAGGAGTTGCAGAGCCAGTTGAATGCGGCCTTGCTCAGCTATACCGATCAGCACCCTGACGTCGTTCGTCTGCGTGCCCAATTGGCCGAAGCCCAGTCCGAAGGCACGGGCAGCGGCGCCGTCTATGGCAGCAGCTCGCAAAGCAACCCGTTTTACGTGCAGTTGCGCGGTCGCCTCAGCGATGTGCGCAGCCAGATCGCCGGGCTGCAATCGAGAATCGAGGCCGGCACCTCGATGACCCAATCCGAATTCGAGCGCGGCCGGCGCGCCAGTGACGGCGACCAGGCTGGCATGGAATTGAGTTCGGACTACCAGGTCTACCGCGACCTCTACCAGAAACTGTTGAGCCGGCGCGAAACCGCGCGGGTGTCGATGAACCTCGATGCGGAGCAGAGCGGCATCGGTTTCCGTATCCAGGAGCCGGCGATCTATCCGCTGGAGTCGGTCGGCTTGCGTTTCCTGCATTTCGCGATCGGCGGCCTGTTGCTCGCCGTCCTGCTGCCGCTGGCTGCCGTCGCTGCGCTCAGCCAGTTCGATGGAAAACTGCGCTCGTCAGCGGCGCTCGAACGCGCCCTCGGCTTGCCGGTGATGGCCAGCGTGCCGGCCTATCGCACGGCGCAGGACCGCGCCGTGGATCGCTCACGGACCGCGCTGCTGACGGCGCTGGTGCTTGGCGTTTTGTTGATCTATGCGATCCTGTATGCCGTGCGCCAATGGGGGTGGATGTGAGTTCGATCCGCGAAGACATACTGCGACTGGTGCCGGAGCGCTTGCGGCGTCCCGGCAGCGTGGCCGATTCGCAATCCGGTTCCGAGCCGATTGCGCAAGCGCCAGCCACGCCCGTTGCGCAAATGGCTGAAGCCGTGCCGGGCCGCCGTTCCGCCCTGCACATGGCGGAAGCACAACCGCTGTCGTCCAGGCAGTTGGAAGACCGCCGCCTGATTCATTACGACGAATCGCTGCGCGAGCAGGCCGATGCGTTCCGGCAGGTTCGTACCCAATTGCTGGCTCTGGGCGGCGACCGCAACTTTGTCACGCTGGTGGTGCCGGTCAGTTCGGGATCGGGTGGCAGCTATGTCGCCCGCAACCTGGCTGCGGCGTTTGCGTTCGACGAAGCCAAGACTTCACTGTTGATCGACTGCAACCTGCGCCGTCCCAGCCAGCATCTCGCGTTCGGCATGGAGCCGGGCAGTGGCGGCCTGCTCGATTATCTGGACCGACCGTCGCTCGGCATCGACCGTATCAACTATCGCACCGGCATTTCACGCCTGCGCATGATCCCGGCCGGTAAGCCCGGCGAGACCCATCGCGAATATTTCATGTCATTCCGGATGCGCGCGATCATCGACTCGTTGCGCTGTCGCTACACCGATCGCTATCTGTTTTTGGACGGTCCGGCGGTGAAGGGTTCGCCGGATGCGCGCATCCTGTCCGAACTGGCCGACTATGTCGTGCTGGTGGCTGGCAGTGGTCGCGACACGCCAGACGCGGTGCGCCGCGCGATGGCGGCGTTCGACCCGGCCAAGGTCGCCGGAACCGTATTCAACGAGTTGCCGTAATGCCGGCGGTCGAGGGGAGGCCGATGCAGCGTTTCTTCGTCGCCATCGTTGTTGCCCTGGTCGCGCCTGCGTCACAGGCGCAGCAGACGACCTTGCAAGCGCAGGTCACCGATCACCTGAACCTCGATTTTTACGGCACCGTCAACTACACCGACAACGTTTTCCTGACCGAAGCCGGCCAGGAAGGTCAGGTGGTATTGCGGCCGCGCGTCGACATCGACTACCTGCGTCCGGGCCGGGTCGTGGAAAGCAATATCACCGGCCGCTTCGAAGGCCGCGAATACCTCGGCGGCGCATTTGGTTCGGACCTGATTGGCAACCTCAACGCGCGCGTCAACTGGCACGCCATACCCGGTCGGCTGGACTGGGTGTTCGAGGATTTCCTGACCACGTCCGGCATCAACGCGATCGCCAACTCGACGCCGGACAGCGTTCAACTGGCCAATGTCGCGGTGACCGGCCCAACGTTCCGCGCCCGCTTCTCGCCACGCTTGAATGGTCAGGTCGACCTGCGTTATGCGCGCAGCGATGCGCAGACGACGAACAATTTCGACGGCAACCGGCTCGCTGCCGCCGGCCGCGTCATGTACATCCTCACGCCAACCAGCAAGGCCGGTCTCAACCTGGCCGTGCAGGAAGCGCGCTACGACACCGCGCCGGCCAGCAATGATTTCGACCGTCGTGACGCCACCGCAGTGTTCGAGCGGCGCGGGCCAAACAACGCCGTCTCGATCGAAGCGGGTTACACCTGGCTCGATTTTCTCGGCGACGGCGGCAAATTCGCCGGCAGCCTGCTGCGTGCGAATGCCAGCTACGACTTCACGCCGCGTGCCAGCATCGCGGTCGAGATTGGACGCCAGTACAACGATGCCGCCAACAGCATGCAGTTCAACTCGCCGCGCGTTGGCCAGGGCACCTCCAACAACGGCCTGTCGCGCATATCGATCACGCCCGACATCTATCGCGAGAAGCGGGCCGGCGTCTCGTTCCGCTATCGCGGCGATACCTGGTCGGCGCGGGTCGAGCCGTTCCTGCGAGAAGTGCGCTACCTGAACCCCAACGAGTTCGCGATCGACTTGGACAGCCGCGGTTTCGATGTTTACGTCGACTACCGATTCACGCCGGTCTGGATGCTGTCGACCAACCTGCATATCGAGAACGGCAAGTATCCCGGCCTCAACGCGAGAGACGACAATCGTCTGCTGCGCGCGTTCCTGCTCTACCAGTTCGCGCGGCGCTGGGCCTGGCGGTTCGAGTACTCCCACCAGCAACGCGACAGCGACATTCCCGGTTTTACCTATCGGGAGAACGTGATCGGCGCCAGCCTGATCTATCGTCGCTACGAAGACATCCTGAAGTGACCACGTGGATGCCCTCGCGAAATCGGGAAGCAGCCTTGCGCTGATGTACCACGCGCTCAGCGCGGACGGCAGCGCCATCACAGGACAGGATCCACATTACACGCTGCCTGCCGATGTTTTCCAGAGCCATCTGGATGCCTGCATGTCGCACAGTCGTCCCATCGTTTCGGCGCGCGACTGGCTGGCCGAGCCGCGGCAACCGTCGACGCTGCTGAGTTTCGACGATGGTCACGTCAGCAACTACGAGCTGGCGTATCGGTTGCTGAAAGCTCGCGATGCCGGCGCGGATTTTTTCATCAACAGCGCCCATGTCGGTCGTGCCGGCTATTGCAGTTGGGAGCAACTGCGCGATATGGCCGATGCCGGCATGTCGATCCAGTCGCACAGCCATGAGCATCGCTACCTTACGTCTTACGACGTGGCCACCCTGCGCAGCGCGTTGACCCGTTCCCGGCAGATGATCGAAGACGCCATTGGCCAACCGGTGACCCTGCTCGCACCGCCGGGAGGCCGGATGCCGTCAAACCTTGCCGATGTCGCTCGCGAATGCGGCTACCAACACATCCTCAGCTCGCGGCCGGGCCGGGTCAAATCGGCCGCTGCGGTCGTCCTTCCGCGCATGGCCATCACTGCAAGTCTGGACATGGCGACGCTGCACGCATGGTTGCGTGGTGACACGCTGACGTTCGCGGAGGCTCGCCTGCGCTACGCAGCGCTTGCTGGCCTGAAGCGGTTGTTGGGCGATGATCGCTACGAGCGATTGCGCCGACAGGCCGTCGGCGGCAACGGCGACTATTGACCGTGCTGATATTTACTCTTGTCAGTTGCCTCGCCTTGATCGCGTTCTGCTACGTGGGCTACCCGTTGCTGGTCGCAGTGCAGGCGCGCTGGTCGCCGCGACCGGTCAATTCCGGCAATTGGCAACCACGCGTCGACGTCATCGTGGTGGCGTACAACGCGGGGGACAGCATCGAGCGAAAAATCGACAACCTGTTGGCGCTGGACTATCCGGCTGATCGCCTTCGCTTACGCCTCGGCTCCGACGGTTCAAGC
Source organism: Lysobacterales bacterium (assembly GCA_038255665.1). Taxonomy (GTDB): domain Bacteria; phylum Pseudomonadota; class Gammaproteobacteria; order Xanthomonadales; family Rhodanobacteraceae; genus Dokdonella. The sequence goes on from JBBSLA010000031.1 coordinate 14,959, forward strand.
GACGACACGGTGCAGCGTGCGCGCGCCCACATCGCGCAGCGCAGTTGCGAGGATCGCGTCAGTATCGAGGCGTTTCCGACGCGCCGTGGCAAGGCCGCCTGCCTGGCCGACCTGATCGCACATTCTGATGCCGATGTGCTGCTTTTCAACGACGTGCGCCAACGTGTGGAGCCGGTCGCGCTCAGTGCATTGCTGCGTCCGCTGGCTGATCGTCAGGTCGGCGCCGTCAGCGGCGAACTGATGTTCGAACGTGCCGATGGCTTTGCCGGTTCGGTTGACGCGTACTGGCGCTACGAGAAATTCATTCGCCGCAACGAATCAGCCAGCGGCTCGGTGGTTGGCGTGACCGGTGCGATCTGGGCGGCACGACGCGACGCGCTGGCGTCGATTCCGGCCGGCATCATCCTCGACGACGTCTGGTTGCCGCTGGCCATTGCGAAACGCGGCCTGCGCGTATTGTTCTGCGGCGATGCAATCGCTTGGGACGCGGCATCCACCGAGCCCGCCCAGGAAGCCTTGCGCAAGCGTCGAACTCTGGCTGGCAATTTCCAGTTGATTGCGAACGATCCGTCATTGCTCTGGCCGGGTTCGCATCCGCTGGGCTGGCGACTATGGGGCCACAAATGGCTGCGACTCGCGTCGCCGTGGTTGTTCGCCATCGCATTGCTTTGCAATGTCGTCGTGGTCGCCGAATCGCCATGGTTGGCGTTGCTGCTCGCGCTGCAACTGCTGGGCTGGATCATGGCTGCCATCGCCTTCATCCAACCGGACTGGCAACGCTTTCTGCCGTTGCGTATCGCTGCATTGTTCGCTCGGATGAACCTCTACGCCGCGCAGGCATTGTTCGATTTCGTTCGCCATCGCGACGCCCATTTGTGGTCGTCGTCGACAGTCAATTCGGAGCGTTCGCGATGATGGCGCCGGTGCCCAAGCGCGCGCTCTACGTGGTGTCGCTGTTTCCGTGCTGGTCGGAAACCTTCATCGTGCGCGAGATCAGCACCTTGATTGCGCTTGGCGTCGACGTACGCATCGTGTCGCTCAAACGGCCCACGGAAAAGATGGTCCAACCCGATGCAGCGCAACTGCTGGATCGGGTCTGGCATCCGCAATCGGCGTTGATCGCCGGATGGCGAGTCGGGCTCATCAAGCTGCGCTATCCGCTGATCATGCTGAAGCTCTTCGGCTTGTTGCTGCGTGGACTCTGGAAGCAGCCGCTGGTGTTGCTGAAATCCATGTTCGCGCTGATGCGCGGCATCGAGCACCTCGATGGGATTCGTCGCTTCGATCCGGACTTCATCCATTCGCACTGGGCGACCTATCCATCGACGGTTGCGCTGGCACTGTCTCGGCTGACCGGCAAACCGTATGGCTTCACCTGCCACGCGCACGACATTTTCGTCGACAACCAGTTGCTGGAAACAAAGCTGACCGATGCGGCCCTGCCGATCACCATTTCGCGCTACAACGTCGACTACCTCAGCGAAAACATCACGCCGATTGCACGAGATCGGCTGCAAGTCGTGCATTGCGGCGTAGATCTTCCAAACTTCATGTTCCAGCGTGACGGTCGCGAAACGGACACACTGATCGCCGTGGGCCGGTTGGACCCGATCAAGGGTTTCGACGTGCTGCTGCTGGCCTTCGCGAAACTTGCCAAAGCCGGTGTTTCGTTCCGTTGCAATATCATCGGCGAAGGACCGCAACGCGCGGGACTGGAGCAATCCATCGCGATGCTGGACCTGCGTGATTGCGTTCACCTGGCCGGTGCGCGACCGCAAGCCGAAGTACGCGCCCTGCTGCACAGCGCAACGGCGTTCGTGCTGCCAAGCACGATTGCCGCCGATGGTAATCGCGATGGCATACCGGTCGCCCTGATGGAAGCGATGGCGGTCGGTGCGCCCGTCATCAGCACGCGCGTGTCCGGCATTCCGGAGCTGATCGAAAACGATGTCAGCGGCCTGCTCGTCGATGGTGGCGATGCCGATGGACTGGCCGCCGCGATCCAGCGATTGCTGGGCGATGGCGACTTGCGCGAGCGGCTGGCGCGCTCCGCTCGCGAAGTGGTCGAGCGTGACTTCGACGCCGCGAACGAAGCCAGCAAACTGCTCGCTGCGATGGCCGAGAGCATTGCCGCCGGAGCGTCGAGATGAGCGCGCGTCGTATCCTCATCGTCAGCGACGAAATGGAAGTGGGCGGCAGCCAGCGCCAGATTGTCCACCTGTTGCGTGGCCTTGATCGATCGAAATGGGAACCGACCTTGTTGTTCTTCCGGCGACCGTCGTTCCTGGTTGATGAATTGCGCGCCGCCGGCATCCGCTGCATCCACCTGCCGAAATCCGGACGGCTGTCGCTGCGTTTCGTCTGGCGCCTGTGGCAGTTGCTGCGGCGCGAACGCTTCGAGTTGATCCACGCCTATTCGCTGACCGCCGAGTTGTGGATACGGGCCTTGCTGCCATTGTTGCCTTCCACGCGATTCGTCGCTTCGGTACGTGGACTGTGTCTGGTTTACCCCACCTGGCAGTGGTGGCTGAAACGTTGGATTCTGGGTCGCGCCGACGCGGTCATCTCCAATTCGCGTGCCGGTGCCCGCGTGACGGCGGAGAAGACCGCCATCGATGAACGCCGCATCGACGTTATCCTTAATGGCATCGACATACCCGACCTGTTGTCGGGTTCGCATCGCCGATCGGCGCGACAGTTGCACGGCATATCCGATGCTCGCGTCACTGGCCTGTTCGTCGGTCGTCTGGTGGTCGAAAAGAACCTGCCCTTGCTGCTCGACGCGATGGCGCACATCCCCGCAGAACAGCGCCCACAGCTGCTGCTCGCCGGTGACGGACCGCTCGCATGGCAGATCGACGAGCAAATTGAACGGCTGGACCTGGCTGCGGATGTGGTCCGCCTTGGAGAGCGCACCGACACGCGCTGGTTGATGCAGTTCTGCGATTTCCTGGTCCTTCCCTCGCGCGAGGAAGGCTTGTCGAACGTGATCCTGGAAGCAATGGCGGCGCGACTGGCGGTATTGGCGTCCGATGCTGGTGGTAATCCGGAACTGGTTGAGAACGGCCGTACCGGCGTACTTTTCCGCTCCGACGACGCGGCCGAATTGGCAACGAAATTGCAGGAGCTGTCGGCTGATGCCGAACTGCGCGCACAACTGGGAGCCGCCGCGCGAGAAGCCGCGCAACGCGATTACTCGCTGGCGGCGCTGGGCGCTGCTACCCAGGCAGTCTACGAGCGCGTGCTGGATGAAAGCAGCCGGCATAATCAGGACGCGGGGTGAATATTGAACCCGCTGTCGGCATGCTGATCTCCGGATCGGGTCCACTTTTCCTTCGTTGCAACACGGGTGATTGATTTGTCAGAGTCTGGCGTGACCAGTGTCATTGGCGACTTCCTGTTGGCGGTCGGGGCAAACGCCCGCATCGATCCGCCAGCGGGCTTCGCGGCGTTGCCGACCAGTGCTGGCGCGCAGGTGTTCGTGCGCGGTGCGGTTCGACATGGCGTCGCTGCCGATGGCACGCACTGGCTGGCCGTTGCCGACCTGATCGATGGCGATCTGGCCGCCGGCGTCGCCGCGTGGGAAGGCGACCCACCTCAGAAGCAATGGCGCGGAAGGTTTTCGCAATTGCTGTGGCGTGAAGGTTCATCGCGCGTGATCGGGATAACCGATCATTTCTCGACGCTGCCGCTGTACACGCTTGAAGCGAGCGGGCAGTTCTTTGCGGCATCGGACCTGCGTCTGTTGACGGCGCTGCCAATGGCGTCGCGCCAGATCGATCCAGTGGCGGTTTACCACTACCTCAATTTCGGTTGCATTCCCGCGCCACGAACGATCTGTGCCGACATCCGGCGTATCGAGCCCGGCACACGCTATTGCCACGACGCTGGCGCATCCACCGCGACGCGCTATTTCCTTCCCGAGTACGCGCAGGATTTGCGTGGCAGCGACGAACAGCTTGCCGGGCAATTGCGCGAGCGCATCGTCGCCAGCGTCGAGGACTTTCGCCCCAATGCCACGCAAGCCTGGGGCTGCTTCCTGTCCGGTGGAACCGATTCATCGAGCATCGTCTCGATCCTTGCCCGCCAACAACCGCCGCAGCGCGTGCGCAGTTTTTCGATTGGATTCGCTGAAGCCGGCTACGACGAACTGGCATTCGCGAAACTGGCGGCCGATGCCTGTGGCGCGGAGCCCTATTTCATCACCGTCGGGCGAGCACAGACCACGTCGCTGGCCGAGCGCATCGTCGCCAACTACGACCAGCCATTCGGCAACGCATCGGCCGTGCCGACTTTGGCCTGCGGCGATCTTGCCCACGGCCAGAACGTCAACCTGTTGCTGGCCGGCGATGGCGGCGACGAGATCTTCGGCGGCAACGAACGCTACTCCAAGGACCAGGTGATGGAGGCGTTTTACCGAATGCCGGCGCCGCTGAAATCGCTGGGCCGTTTCATCGGCGGATTGGCCGGACGCAGTTCGCGGCACTTCTTCAATCGCGTCGACAACTTCTTCGAGCGGGCGTCGCTGCCCAACCCGGATCGCTTCTACACCGACGACTCGTTCGCATCCGACTACTACGCCGAACTGCTGACGCCCGCGTTCCGCGAGCACGTCGCCCGTGATGCCTCGCTGGACTTCATGCGCGAGGTCTACGCACAGGGCGGCGAAGCGGATCCGTTGCACCGGATCATGCGCCTCGATCTCGCCATGGCGATTGCCCAGAACGATCTCGTAAAGGTTCACGGCGCCTGCAAGGCGAACGGCATCAGCGTGCGCTTTCCGTTCCTGGATCCCGCTCTTGTCGCGTTTACCGGTCGCCTGCCGGTGAACCAGAAAGTGCGCGGCCTCAACAAGCGCCATTTGTTCAAGAAGGCGATGGCGGACGTGCTGCCCGCGTCGATCCTGAAAAAGAAGAAGCAGGGTTTCGGGTTGCCGATCGCGGTGTGGCTGCGCAGCGACGAAACGTTCCAGTCGATGGTGCGCAGCGTACTGTTCGATCAACGCACGCGAGAGCGCGGCTGGTTCGAGCCCACCTTTATCGAGCGCCTGCTCGCCGAGCATGCGCGCGGCAGTTGGGATCATTCCAACCAGATCTGGCAGTTGCTGGTGCTGGAGCTGTGGTTGCGGAGCCACCTCGATGCGAAATAGCACAGCGCCCGTTCGCGTGTTGATGCTGCTCGAAAGTCGGTTCCCGACGGTGGGCGGCGGCGGCGCTGAATCGCAGGTACGCACTCTGGCATTGGCTTTGCGCGAACGCGGACACACGGTGACTGTTTTGACGCCGATGTTGGAATGGGGGCCGCAGCGTGCCGTCGACGAGGTCGAAGGCATCCCGGTGCGCCGCATTGCCTATCCGCGCATCGCGGCCCTTGGCAGCGTGATCCTTTGGGCGCGACTGGCGTTGTTCCTGGTTGGAAATCGTAACAACTTCGATGCCTGGCATGTGCACATCGCGCATTACCTTGGTTCCATCGCGTGCGTGATCGGTCGTTGGCTTGGCATACCGGTGATCGTCAAGGTTTCCGGCCAATGGGAAGTCGATAGCGGCCTGCTCGCGCGCGATGCGAGCTGGCCAATGCGCGTTGCCAAACGCGGCCTGGCGCAGGCGCGGGTTTATCAGGCAATCAGCCGACGCATTGCCGGTGAAATCGTCATTCGCGGATTGCCGGGCGATCGTACCGCCGCCGTGCCCAATGCCGTGGACGTATCGCGCTTCCAGCCGCGTGCTGGTGTGCGGGAGCCGGGCTTGCCGTTCACGGCGGTCTATGTCGGTCGGCTGCACTGTCACAAGGGACTGGAAACCCTGGTCGCCGCGTGGGCGCAGGCGTTTCGCGGGCGCGACGATGTGCGACTTCAGTTGGTCGGGCAGGGCGAAGACGAATCTGCCCTACGCAAGCAAGTGGAGGCGGCCGGTGCCGCCGATCAGATCGATTTCCTCGGCCATCGCAGCGAAGTCGAGAATGTGTTGGCGGCGGCCGATGTCGCTGTGTTGCCATCGCTGATCGAAGGGCTTTCGAACAGCCTGCTTGAATTCATGGCCTGTGGCCTTCCGGTGATCGCGACCCGGGTCAGTGGCAGTGAGGATTTGATCAGGACTGGTGGCAACGGCTGGTTGTTCGAGGTCGGTGATCAACAAGGCTGTGCCGACGCACTCGCGGAAGCTGCCGCGATGGATCGCAACGCACTCGCCGCATTGGGACGACAGGCGCGGATCGATGTCGAAGCGGCGGCGGGGCTGGATGGCGTGCTCGATCGGTTGCTGGCGCTGTATCGCGGCGCACTGCCGGTTGCCGGCGTCGTTGACGTTGACGTGGCAAACGATTCCACGACGGCAACCCCGCGTGATGCAGCACCGAGCAACGTCACGCCATTGCGCAGGGTCGGTTGAATGTGCGGCATCGTCGGCATCGTCGCGGCACCGGGCCGTTTATTGCCGTCTCTCGAAGTGGGTCGCGCGATGAACGCGGCGATTGTCCATCGCGGACCTGACGACGACGGTTTCTATCGCGACGAGCAGGCGCTGCTCGGCATGCGCCGACTCGCGATCATCGACATCGCCGGCGGTCACCAGCCAATGGCGAATGCCGATGGCAGCGTACAGGTGGTTTTCAACGGCGAGATCTACAACTACCGCGAGTTGCGACGTGAGCTGGAAAAGCTCGGCCAGCGTTTCCAGACCCAGTCCGACACTGAAGTCATCGTGCACGGTTACGCGCAGTGGGGCGAGTCGGTGTTCGAGCATCTCGACGGCATGTTTGGCATCGCGATCTGGGATACGCGCTCGCGCAGCTTGCTTCTCGCGCGCGACCGGTTCGGCAAAAAGCCGCTGTTCTACACCGTCAATCGCGACGGCATCTGCTTTGCCAGCGAACTGAAATCACTGCTCGCGGTTCCCGGTTTTGACCGCAGCATTGATGACGATGCGGTGCAGGGCTATGTCTGCTTCGGCTACGTGCCCGCGCCGCGCAGCATTTTTTCCAGTGTCAAGAAACTCCTGCCGGCGCATTTCCTGCGCTATCGCGATGGCGATGTCAGCATCCATCGCTACTGGCAACTGGAGTTTGGCCAGCGCCACGATCTCAACGAAAACGAAGCGGAAGAACAACTGGCAAGCTTGCTCGACCAGGCGGTGTCCAGTCGGCTGGTCGCCGATGTTCCGTTCGGCGCGTTTCTTAGCGGAGGGCTCGATTCGAGCGTCGTCGTTGCGTTGATGGCGCGGCACATGAACCAGCCGGTGCGCACGTTCTCGATCGGCTTCAAGGAAGCGGCGTACAACGAGTTGAGCGATGCGCGACGCGTGGCCGAACACCTGGGCACGCGTCATCGCGAACTGGTCGTCGAACCCGATGCCGTCGATCTGTTGCAGCAACTGGTCTGGTTCCTTGATGAGCCATTTGCCGATTCGTCCGCAGTGCCGACCTACCTGGTGTCCAAGCTGGCGCGCGAAGACGTGAGCATGGTGCTGACCGGCGATGGCGGCGACGAAGTCTTTGCCGGGTACGACCGCTACATCAAGTTCCTGAAGTTGCAGCAACTTGGCGCGCTGAAACCGTTCGCTGCGCTTGCCGCCCGTTCGGCGGGCTCGCTGATGCCCGGCAGTCTCGGTTATCGACTCGGTCGATTGGGTGAGCGTCTGCAACAGCCGTTTCCTGATAGTTACCTGAGCTCGGTCGCCGTTTCGCGCGCCGACATTGCGCAGCGTTTACTTGGAGGGCGGGGCGGCGAGCATTACCGCAGCATCGATGGGCTGTTGAGCGACTTGCCCGACGGTGATGACCTTGATCGCATTGTCGCGATCGATATCGGCAGCTACCTTGCCGACGACATCCTGGTGAAACTCGACCGGATGGCGATGGCCAACTCGCTGGAGGGCCGCGCGCCGCTGATCGATCATCGCCTCGTCGAATTCGCGGTGCGCCTGCCGGCAGCGATGCGGGTTCGCGATGGCCGCGGCAAGCATTTGTTGCGACAAGTTGCGCGGCGCTGGTTACCTTCCGACGTGCTTGACAAGCCCAAGCAGGGTTTCGCGATTCCGCTGGCGGCGTGGTTTCGTGGGCCCTTGCGCGAGCTTGCCAGCGACATCATTGGCAGTCGCGCATTTCGCGAACGTGGTTTGATCGCGCCGGCCGCTGCCGATGCCTATCTCGCCGATCATCTTGCCGGTCGCGCCGACCACGGCGAAACCCTGTGGCTGGTGTTGTCGCTGGAGCTGTGGGCGCGCCGCTTTCTCGACGGCGCGGGTTGACGCCATGTTGCGCGCGCTGCTGCTGTTCCAGATCCTCTACACGGTCTACCAGAACCATTACTCGTTCGAGACCGGCATCCCCGGCATCAACCTGCCGAATGTGCTGTTCCTGATCTGCTGGGTGATGGTGATGCGTGCGCCGCGCGTCGAGGAAATCACCGCACCAGCGATCCTCAAACGCAGCGTGCTGGTCTGGTACGGCGCACTGGTGTTCGCGTTCCTGATGGCGTTGGCGCGCTTTCCCGGCGAGTTCATGCTCGACATCAATTACCTGCGCACCGCGTTGTTCTCGCCGCTGCTTTATTTCCTCTACCTGCGCAGCAGGCAGACCCTCGAAGACACGCGCTGGATGGCAATCGCGGTGATGGTGGTTGCGGCGATTGCAGGCCTGCAGGCGATTCGCCAAGGCCTGGATTACGGCATCGGCACCTACAGCGAAACCCATCGCGCGTCGGGACCGTTCGGCTTCGATTACCGCGACGCAAACCGCGCCGGCATCTACTACTGCCTCTTCCTGCCAATGTTCATCAGCCTCGCGGTCTTCCTGAGGAAACAGAAATTCTGGTTCTTCGCGGCGCTCGGTGGCATCGCGCTACTCGCGTTCGCAATCCTGGTCACCTATTCGCGGCAGTCGTATTTCATCGCCCTGGTGGGTGCGGCACTGGTGTTGCTCCGGCGCAGCACGATCCTTGCCGTCGTGTTTTCCGTGCTTGCGATCATCGCCATCCCGCTGCTGCCGGGGAGCGTTACGGAACGCGTTGCCGAGACTGCCCAGGAAGACGTCTACGGCACCGAAGTGATCGATGACAGCACCTCCAGCCGCTGGGAAATCTGGTCGGGTGGATTGCACATGGCCGCGACCAATCCGCTCGGTGTTGGCCTGAATCGCTTCAAGACGCGCATCGGCGAGTACGTGCCGCGCTACAAGGGTTACGACGCGCACAATTTCTACGTGCTGACGCTGGCCGAAATGGGCGTGCAAGGACTGATCGCGCTGGGCCTGCTATTCCTCGGACTGTTCAAGTTGGGCCTGTTCCTGCGACGAAGTGTGCCACCCGGCGACAGCGAAGCGATGGCGCTGGCGGTCGGCTTCATGGTGACCACGATCAGCGTCGGCCTCGGCAATCTTTATGGCAGCCCGTTCCTCGAAGCGAACGTACTCGGTACCTACTGGATCCTTTGCGGCGTGCTGGAGCGCTACATGCACCTCAAGCAGCAGGCGCTCGCCGGCACTGGCGATGGACAAGCTAGCGGCGAGACCGACGCGATTGAGAAATTCCCGTTGATTGCCCGAGCGAACCCCGGATTGAATCGGCCGGGCCTGCGCGCCGGCTCGAACGACCTGCGAATGCCGAGCGGTCGACAATGAACGGTGGTTCTCGCAAGGCCGCGTTGATGGTTTCCGGCCTCAACCTGGCCGGCAAACTGCTGGGCCTGGTCAAGACGCTGCTGATCGCCGGGCTGTTCGGCACCACCGGCATGCTCGACGCGTTCTGGGTCGCCTACTCGCTGCCGCTGCTGCTGCCCGCCTTGCTGACCGGCACGTTGACCATCGCCTTCGTGCCACGGTTTGTTTCCAGTCTCGCCGGGCGCACCGGAACCGAAGCGTGGCGAGGCGCGAATACGCTATTCACGCTGGTGATCGGCTTCGCGATCATCGGCAGCGTCCTCATGTACATCTTTGCATCGGGTCTGGTTCAACGGCTCGCACCGGGATTGGACCTGGCAACTCACGTGAAAGCGGTCGAACTGACCCGCCTGCTGCTGCCGGCGGTCGTCATCATCACCATATCGTCGCTGCTCTCCGCGCTGTCGTATGCGCGCGAACGGTTCGTGCTGCCGGGCCTGGAAAGCATCGTCAACAATATCGCGATCATCGTCCTCGCCGTGGTTTGCGCGGAGCAGTACGGCGTCACCGCGCTGCTGTGGGGCGTGATGATTGGCTACGCGATGCAGGCGGTCATCCTCATCGTTGGCAATCGCGACCTGATCGCCGGCAACATCCGTCCCGCGCTCGCCTTCAAGCATCCCGATTTCGTCGCACCCTTCGGCCACCTGCTGCCGCTGTTCGTGGGCTCGGCAGGTTCGATGTTGGTTGGGCTGGTCGATCAATACTTCGTTTCGCTGCTCGATGCCGGATCGATCTCGGCCCTCACCTATGCCGGCATGTTGGCGTTCCTGCCGATCGAGGTGTTCGCGCAGGCGGTGTTGACGACGTACTACCCATCGCTGGGCCGCTCGTTCGGCGCCGGCGACCACGCCGCTGCTGCCGCAACCTATGCAGAGGGCACGCGCTTCCTGCTGCTGCTGACCTTGCCCTGCGCGATCCTGCTCGCGGTGCTGGCCGAACCGATCGTCGTTCTGTTGCTGCAACGCGGCAAGTTCGATGCAACATCGACCGCGCTCACCGTGCAGGCAATGATGTTCCTTGCCCTCGTCGTCGTCGCACGGGCGCACGCCTACTTCAGCTATCGCGTGCTGCATGCCGCGCGCTGGGCGTGGACACAAGTCGGCATTGGCCTGCTCGGCGTGCTCACTGCGATCCTGCTCAACATGATGTGGGCACAAACCCTGGGCCTGCGTGGCATTGCGCTGGCAACACTGGTTGCCGCGATCCAGTCGGCCTTGCTGGCGACCTTCGCGGTACGGCGATTGTTGGGGACACCGTGGCAGCGTGGTTTCGGGCGCGACCTGGTCAACGTGATCATTCCGTGCCTGGCGATGGCTGCCGTGATCGTGCCGGCTCGCTGGTGGATCGGGCCGAGTTCAGGCCATCCGTTGCAGGCATTTCTTACCTGCGCCATTGCCGCACCGGCAGGTTTTCTTGGGTTGTGGGTGGCCGTCAAACTCGGGCAACCCGATGTCGTTGCGGCGCTGGCCGCGCTGCGCCGGCGCCTGCGTAAAACCGTTGGAGCGGACTCGTGAGTCATCGCCCGGAGCCTTCCGAGAAACTGCACTGCGTGCTGCGTTGCCAGTCCGACGAAGCGCACCTGCAGCAGGTCTACGCCGGGTTCGCCACGCTCGCTCGCAATGGCGCTTTCACGCTTGAACAGAAGCTCGAAAAAATCGACTACTACGAGTCGCAGCTGCCTGGTCATCTTCACACTTCGCGCGACTCGCATCTGATCGTCGAAGTCGACGGCATGCGCATTGGCTATGACGTGCACGATGCCGGCGAAGTGCCCGAATCCCTGCTCGCCAACGTCGATGTGCTGTTCAAGCGCAGTTGGGAACTCGCGTTTGTCGAAGCCTGCACAGCGCCCAAGAAAGTAGTGCCGCTCGGCGCCAACCTGTGGGTATACGCCAATCCGCCGGATTGGTGCGCACTCAA
>JBBSLA010000032.1:0-25801 GCA_038255665.1 Lysobacterales bacterium
AACCACGTTGCAGGCGTTCACGGTGCAGACTCCGGAAAACGAGCCGGCCCATCTGGGCCTGGGGCCAATCGGTCAGCCTCGGATCAAGCCTTACGCCGCGCAATTTCGATTGGCAGCCAAGGCGAACGGCATTGAGGACGCCTGGCTGCGCGCGATCGCCCATGCAGAAAGTTACTTCGATGCGGGGGCCGTTTCGCCGAAAGGTGCGCTCGGCGTGATGCAGTTGATGCCGGAAACAGCCGTCGACTACGGTGTGGTCGACCCCCTGTCGGCGAAGCAGTCGATCAATGCCGGCGCGAAGCACCTTCGCAACCTGTTGCGGCTCTACAACGACGACTACACCCTCGCGGCCGCCGCCTACAACGCGGGTGTTGGTGCGGTCGCCCGTTATGGCGGCGTGCCGCCGTATGCGGAAACCCAGGCCTACGTGCTCAAGGTCGATGAGCTGCGCGCCCGCTACAAGGCAGCGCTGGCGAACTAGCGAATCCGCGCGGGCGACTGACTTTCGGCCGATGGACGGTTACGCGGCAGCCGCTATCCTTGGCGCCCCCATCCCCGAGTGTTCCGCATGTCGCGCCTTGCCACCGTCGTCTGTTCCGCCCTGTTCTGCCTTGCTTTCGCTTTAGCCGCGTCGCCCGTTTCAGCGGTCACGCTTGAACAGGCGATGGCGAATCCGGACTGGATCGGCCCGCCGGTCGAGCGACCTTACTGGGCGCTCGACGGGGGCGCGATTTACTACAGCCTCAAACAGGACGGAAATTCGATTCGCGACCTGCACCGCATTGGCACTGATGGCTCGAATGCGGGCATCGTCGCTCCAAAGGCGATGGCGAGCGCCGATGGCCCCAATCCAGTATTCGATGCATCGCGGCGCTATGCAGCCTTCATTCGCAATGGTGATGTGTTCCTGCGCGAGATGGGCAACGCACGCCTGATCCAGGTAACGCGCACGCCCAAGCCGGAAGCGTCCCCGCAGTTCTCGGCCGACGGGCGTTCGCTGCAATTTCGCCAGGAGAACGACTGGTTCGTCCACGACATTGCATCCGGCGTGGCCGGTCCGGCTGCATTGGTCAAGGTGGAGAAGGATCCCGATGCGAAGAAGCCGGATGACCTTGCCCAGTTGCAGCAACGGCTGTTTTCGACCTTGCGCGACATCAAGGCCGACAAGGATGCGAAGAAGGCCCACGATGAAACGTTCGCGAGCGGCGATCCGACGCGTGCGCCGTTGCCGGTCTACGTCGGCGATGACATCGAAATCACCGATAGCTCATTGTCGCCTGATGGCAAGCATCTGTTGCTGGTGACGACACCGAAAGGCTACGACGCCGGCAAGGTCGTCAAGCTGCAGCGCTGGGTGACCGAATCCGGCTACGAAGAGAACGAAGACGAGCGAACCCGCGTCGGCCGCGGCAATCCGGCACCGCAATCGCTGCTGGCGATAGATCTCGCAACGCGCAAGGCAACACCCGTGAAAATGTCCGACCTGGGCGGTATCGGCGACGATCCGCTGAAGGCGATCCGAGACGAAAACGCTACTGAAATTGCGGCAATCAAGGCTGCCGGCAAAATGGAGGTTGATGGCGGGGACAAAAAGGCGACCGCCAAGGACAAAGAGAAGGACAAAGAAACCGGCGACAAAGCTGCCGAACGTGCCGTCACCATCGCGCAAATGAAGTGGTCGCCTGATGGTCGCAACGTGGCCGTGCAACTGCGCAGTGTCGACAACAAGGACCGCTGGATCGCCAGTGTCGACTTCGCCACCAACACGTTCGTCAGCCAGCATCGCCTCACCGACCCGGCGTGGATCAACTGGAACTTCAATGACTATGGCTGGACCCATGACAGTCGCGCGATCTGGTATTTGTCCGAGGAAACCGGCTACTCGCAGTTGTATGTAAAGACACCCGGCGGCAAGGCCAAGGCGCTGACGCGCGGCACGTTTGAAGTCTCCGATCCGGTCGAGTCAAACGACGGGCGCTGGTTCTACGTGCGCAGCAACAAGCTCGCGCCCTACAGCTACGACGTTTATCGCATTGCCGCGAGTGGCGGGGACTTGCAACGGGTGACGCAATATCAGGGCCTCGACAGCTTCGTGTTGTCGCCGGACGATCGCCAGATGGCGGTGCTGCACTCCTCGTCATACATCCCGCCGCAACTGGCGGTGTTGAATGCCGATGGCAGCGGCGCGCCAAAGGAATTGACCGACACCCGCAAGCCCGACTTCAAGGCGATGCAATGGCAGGCACCGACCATCGTCAGCCTACCGTCGTCGCAAGCGACGTTGCCGATCTGGGCCAAGCTCTACAAACCCACCAACTTCGATGCCGGCAAACGATATCCGGCGGTCCTGTTCGTACATGGCGCTGGCTATCTGCAGAACACCGAACTGGGTTACCCGAACTATTTCCGCGAGCAGATGTTTCACAACCTGCTCACCGAGCGCGGCTATGTCGTGCTCGACATGGATTACCGCGCCAGCGAAGGGTATGGGCGCGATTGGCGCACGGCGATCTACCGGCAGATGGGCACGCCGGAATTGCAGGACCTGGTCGATGGCGTCGACTGGCTGGCGAAGAACCATGCCGTCGATCGCGAACGCGTCGGCGTGTACGGCGGTTCCTATGGTGGCTTTATGGCTCTGATGGCGTTGTTCCGCGAACCCGACCTGTTCAAGGTCGGTGCCGCCCTGCGCCCTGTCACCGACTGGACCTCGTACAACCACGAGTACACCTCGAACATCCTCAACAATCCGCAGGACGACCCCATCGCCTACCGCCGATCATCACCGATTGAGTACGCCGATGGCTTGAAAGGTCACCTGCTGATCGCCCACGGCATGATCGACGACAACGTGCTGTTCCAGGATTCGGTCCGCCTGTTCCAGCGACTGATCGAACTTCGCAAGGAAAACTTCGAGATCGCGCCCTACCCGATGGAACGCCACGGCTTCGTGCATTCCGATTCGTGGTATGACGAATATCGGCGCATCCTCAAGTTGTTCGAGGACAACTTGAAGTAGCCGTTTCTTTTGCGGCTGTGCCGCGCCTTTCTCCCTTCTCCCGCCGGGAGAAGGGTCGGGAATGAGGGTCCGGTTCTTGCGCACTGCTTGTTTCTTTTTGGCCGTTTGGCCGTTTGGCCGTCTAGACTTCTGTACTTTCCTATCGCCAGATTGGTCGAGCGCATGGTTCGGCTGCCGCGCGGCGCTCTTTCCTTGGCGATGCCAATCGGGTCAAGCGTTTCGCCGGTCAGCCGCGACCTGTTTCTTTCTGGTTGGCTGTCGCCAGACTGGTCAAGCGTTTCGCCGGGCTGCCGCCCGCCGAGCCACCTTTCTGATCGCACAGAAACGTGGCCCAAAGCCCCGGACTTGATCCGGGGTGACTCGCTCGCCGGCAGGCGAGTGAAACGCTTGACCAATCTGGCAACAACCAACCAGAAGGCTGCCTGCGGCAGGCGCGAGAAACGCTTGACCAGTCTGGCGATAGTCGTGCACAGCGGAAATGAAATCTCCGCCACGATGCGCCCTGGCACAAGGCCCGGCCCCTCACCCCAGCCCTCTCCCGGCGGGAGAGGGAGACCAGCGGGCGGCAGCCCGTGCGCGTGGCGCAAGCCCACCTGAAAAACCCTCGCGGGGTAACATGCGCGAGATGCGGACGATTCCCTGTTCGAGCCATTGACTGCGCAATGACCGATTCACCAAGAACGGCTGACCAGCCAGCCGAACCCGTCGAAGCGTCTCCGAAATCGGTGTTCGAGCGCCAGTTCCTGCCGGCGCGGGAAAGCGGTTGGCGCAATCACTGGTATCGGCTGATCTATCACCACGACACGCCGGCGGAGCGCAATTTCGACCTGGTATTGATCGTGGCGATCCTGACCAGCGTGGTCGTGGTGCTCGTAGACAGCGTTACCTCGGTCAAGGCGACCTGGTATGGAGCGTTGTACATCGCGGAATGGGTATTCACCATCCTCTTCACAATCGAATATGCGCTGCGCATGCTGACGGTGCGCAAGCCACTGCGTTACGCCACCAGCTTCTTTGGCGTTATTGATCTGCTCGCGATCCTGCCGACCTATCTTTCGCTGATCTTTGTAGGCGGCAATTACCTGGCCGTCATCCGCGTGTTGCGCCTGTTGCGCATCTTCCGCGTGTTGAAACTGGTCGAGTATTCCAGCGAAGCTGGCGTTCTGGTTTCGTCGTTGTTGCGCAGCCGGCGCAAGATTTTCATCTTCATCTGCACGTTGATCACGATCGTCATCATCTTCGGTGCGCTGATGTACGTCATTGAAGGGCCGGAACACGGCTTCACCAGCATTCCAACGGCGATGTACTGGGCCGTCGTGACGATGGCGACGGTTGGCTACGGCGACCTCGCGCCGGCAACGGCACTCGGGCGATTAATCACGTCAGTGCTGGTGCTGATCGGCTACAGCATCATCGCGGTGCCGACTGGAATTTACACGGCCGAACTGGCCAGCACGCTCAAGCCCAAGCGCCGCCACGTGCGTTGCAAGGAGTGCGGCCTGCCCGAACACGAAATCGATGCCTGGCATTGCCGCCGTTGCGGCATTGCGCTGCCCAGCGAGTACTGACATGACAACCATCGGAAGCGCTGACAATGCGACTTGAAACCCTTGCCATCCACGCTGGTGGCGAATGCGATGCGGCAACCGGCGCGGTGACACCGCCGATCCACCTTGCGACAACGTTCCGGCATGGACCGGCGGGCGAACGCGTCGCCGGTTACGAATACCAGCGCGAAGGCAATCCAACCAACGATCAGCTGCGCACCGCGATTGCCGCATTGGAATCCGGCGCCACTGCGTTGACGTTCGCATCGGGTATGGCTGCGATCACGGCGGTGCTCGAATCGCTGCCGACCGGCGCGCGCATCCTGATTCCCGACGATTGCTATACCGGCTTGCGCGCGCTCTGCGCCGAGTACCTGCCCGAGCGCGGCATGCGCATCGAAGCTGTCGACATGGCCGATCTCGACGCAGTGCGGCAATGCTGCAGCGCAGGCATCGACATGATCTGGGCAGAAACGCCATCGAACCCGCGCATGAAGGTCAGCGACATCGCGGCGCTCGCGGGCATCGCACACCAAGCCAGCGGTCTGCTTGCCTGCGACAACACCTTTGCCTCGCCAGTGTTGCAGCGTCCGCTGGAACTGGGTGCCGACATCGTCATGCATTCGACGACCAAGTATTTCGGTGGCCACAGCGACGTGCTCGGTGGCGCGCTGGCGTTCAAGCGCGACGACGCGTTCTACCAGCGCGTCGCCCATCGCCTGCACATCACCGGCGCGACGCTGGCGCCGTTCAATGCCTGGCTGACATTGCGCGGCTGCCGATCACTGCCCACTCGAATGGCGATGCATTGCGCGAACGCGCGACGGATGGCCGAATTTCTTGAAGCACACAATGCAGTCGAACGGGTCAACTACCCTGGCCTGCCCTCGCATCCCGGCCACGAAATCGCGGCGCGCCAGATGAGCGATTTCGGCGGCATGATGAGCGTGGAGATCCGCGGCGGAAAATCAGCCGCGCTCGCCGTCGCCGGTCGGCTGAAACTGTTCACCAATGCGACTTCGCTCGGCGGTTGCGAATCGCTGATTGAACACCGCGCTTCGATCGAAGGTGACAATCCCACTTCGCCACCGAACCTGCTTCGCGTTTCGGTCGGCCTGGAACACATCGACGACCTGATTGAAGACTTCCGGCAAGCGCTCGAGATTGTTGCCTAGAACTCGGGAAGTCTGCGATATCAGCGTGGCGTGAAAGTCAGCAACAGAGTGTCGCTGAAATCAGCCGGCTCTTTCGGTGTCGGCAAAGGTGACGAATCGCGGACGGCGGTTTCGATCGACGCATCGAGTGCGACATCGCCGCAGGAACGGACCACCTTCACATCATCAACGCCACCAAACGGCGTCAGCCTGACCATCACGTCGCAGTAAAAATCGGTCGGTATATTCGGGCCGCGTGGTTGAACCCAGCGACGGTGGATGGCTTGCTGGACGGCGCCAGCCCAGTCGTCTGCGCCAGTGCTGCCGTTGCCGCTGGGATCCTCTGCCGGCCGCGCTGGTGTCGCGCCTGGGTCCATTGACGATTCCGCGACGTTGGCCGAGTGCGATTTCAGCGGATCAGCTATTGGAGACTGGTCGCGTTGCACGTGCGGCACGGAGAGGTCGACAGGCTTGGACGGGGTTGCCGATGATGGGAGGCTGTTGGACGACGAATCGCGATCATCGGCGGGTACCGTTTTCAATGTGTCGCCGGCAGCGCCTGTTTCGGAATCGTCGCGCAGTTCGACTGGCTTTGCCGCGCTTGAAACGCTGTCGGACTTGCCCCACGGAACCACTTTCTTCACCGTCGCGCATCCGTCGAGCATGACGCATGCGACGACGACGATAACTGCGCTGGCAATGCGATTTCGATGAGCCATCGGCGAAACGCTCCTCATTAGATTGCCCAACCGTTTGGCGGCACCTCTACAAACAAAAGCCGGCGCGTGCCGGCTTTCGTGATCCTCACACCGTTTCAGGATTTGGCTTGTCCGGATCGAGCTTCCACAGCTTGATCGCGCGCGCCGCGTCTTCGGGATTCATGCTGCCATCGGCGACCAGCGCCGTGATCGCGGCATGGGCTATCCAGTAGCGGTCTACCTCGAAGAATGCGCGCAGGTTGGCGCGCGTGTCGGAACGACCAAAGCCATCAGCGCCGAGCGCGATGAAGGCGCGATCACGCGGCACGAATGCACGGACCTGGTCGGAGTAGCCACGTACGTAGTCGGTTGCGGTCACGACTGGTCCGGAATGACCTTCCAGGCATTGCGTCACCCAAGCCTTGCGCGGCTTCTTGTCCATCGGATGCAGGCGGTTCCAGCGTTCGGCATCGTAACCATCGCGGCGCAGTTCGTTGAAGCTGGGGCAGGACCAGATATCGGCCTGCACGCCGAATTCCTTGTCGAGCAATTCGGCGGCGGCGATCACTTCACGCAGGATCGTGCCCGAGCCCATCAGCTGCACCGTCGGCGTCTTGGTCTTCGACTTCTTGCCACTGCCAGCGCTGCCTTCCTTGAACAAATACATGCCCTTGATGATGCCTTCCTCTGCACCTTCCGGCATGTCCGGATGGGTGTAGTTTTCGTTCATCACGGTGAGGTAGTAGTAGGTGTCCTCCTGCTCGGTCAGCATGCGGCGGACGCCGTCTTGCAGGATAACCGCGACTTCGTAAGAGAAGGTCGGATCGTAGCTGCGGCAGTTCGGTAGCGCGCCGGCAAGCAGGTGCGAGTGACCATCCTGATGTTGCAGACCTTCACCGTTGAGCGTGGTGCGACCGGCAGTGCCGCCGATCATGAAGCCACGCGCACGCAAATCGCCGGCCGCCCAGCAGAGATCACCGACGCGCTGCTGGCCGAACATGGAGTAGTAGATGTAGAACGGCAGCATCGGCACGTTGCTGACCGAATAACTCGACGCGGCCGCCATCCACGATGCCATCGCGCCGGGTTCGCTGATGCCCTGCTGCAACACTTGGCCGCTCTGGTCTTCGCGGTAGTACATGAGCTGGTCGGCGTCCATCGGCTTGTACTTCTGGCCGAATGGCGCATAGATGCCGATCTGGCGGAACAGCCCTTCCATGCCGAACGTGCGCGCCTCATCGGCGACGATCGGCACGATGCGCGGACCAATCGTCTTGTCGCGCAACAGCAGGTTCAGGCCACGCACGAATGCCATCGTGGTTGAAATTTCTCGCTCGCCACTGCTCTTGAGGATGGCCTCGAATACGCCGAGTTCCGGCGTCGGCAGGCTTTCGCTTTTCGCGCGACGCTGCGGCAGGTAACCACCGAGCGCGGCGCGGCGTTCCTGCATGTATTTCACTTCCGGCGAATCCGCGCCGGGGTGGTAATACGGCACGCTGGGCAGGTCTTCGTCGGACACCGGGATGTTGAAGCGGTCGCGGAACGCGCGCACGCCCGCATCGTCGAGTTTCTTCTGCTGATGGGTTATGTTCTGCGACTCGCCCGAGCTGCCCATTCCGTAGCCCTTGACGGTCTTGGCAAGGATCACCGTTGGCATGCCCTTGGTCTTCACGGCCTGGTCGTAGGCGGCGTAGACCTTGTGCGGGTCGTGGCCACCGCGATTCAGGCGCCAGATGTCGTCGTCGGACAGGCTGGCAACCATCTCGGCGGTTTCCGGATATTTGCCGAAGAAATGTTCGCGCGTGTAAGCGCCGCCGAATGCCTTGCAATTCTGGTATTCGCCGTCCAGCGTTTCCATCATCAGCTTGCGCAACACGCCCTTGGTGTCGCGCGCGAAGAGCGGATCCCAATAACTGCCCCAAAGCAGCTTGATGACGTTCCAACCGCCGCCACGGAAAACGCCTTCGAGCTCCTGGATGATCTTGCCGTTGCCGCGCACCGGCCCGTCGAGGCGCTGCAGGTTGCAGTTGACGACGAAGATGAGATTGTCGAGCCCTTCGCGACCGGCCAGCGAAATCGCGCCAAGCGATTCGGGTTCGTCGGATTCCCCGTCGCCCATGAAACACCAGACCTTGCGATCGCTTTCCGGGATCAGGCCGCGATGTTCGAGGTACTTGAGGAATTGCGCCTGGTAGATCGCCTGCAGCGGACCCAAGCCCATCGACACGGTCGGTACCTGCCAATAGTCCGGCATCAACCACGGATGCGGATACGACGACAGGCCATTGCCCTTGCCTTCCACCTCCATGCGGAAGAGATCCAACTGATCGGTATTGATGCGCCCTTCGAGGAACGAACGCGCGTACACACCTGGGCTGGAGTGGCCTTGGTGGAAGATCAGGTCGCCGGGATGATCCTCGCTGGGCGCGCGCCAGAAGTGATTGAAGCCGACGTCGTACAAGGTTGCCGACGAGGCGAAGCTGGCAATGTGGCCACCGAGGTCACCCGGCTTGCGATTGCAGCGCACCACCATCGCCATCGCGTTCCACCGGATCAGGGTGCGAATTTTCCATTCCATCGCGGCATCGCCGGGCGAGCGCGACTCCATGTTGGCCGGGATCGTGTTGATGTATTCGGTGGTCGGCTGGAATGGCAGGTAACCGCCGGAACGGCGCGTTTCCTCGACCATGCGCTCCAGCAGGTAGTGCGCGCGCTCGGGGCCATCGGCATTGATGACGGCGCGGAGCGATTCGGTCCACTCCTGCGATTCGACCGGGTCCATGTCCTGATCGAGGATGTCCTGGAGTTGATTCATGCGTTTCTCCCGGGCTGCGCTGCCCGCTCTGTGCCACCGGCTGGACTACAACTGCGGCGGATGCGCGATGGCGCATTGCCGAATCCGCAGTCTAACCGCCGCCCCGAAATGCCGCCAATACGCGGGGTCGGGCGATTCATCGCCGCCGCCGGGCGCTGACGTGATTGACGGCAGCGGCGAAACACTCCGATCATCGCGACATGATCCATTCCCGCTGCTGGTTCGCACTGTTGGTGTTGGCGTTCTCGGTGTCCTGCCCGGCGCAGGCACCGCGCGAAAACTCACTCGATTCCTTGCGCGCGCGCATCGACGCGATCCCGGCCCAGTCGGGAGAACAGGCCGACGACCGCCAGTTGACCAAGGCCATCGTTGCGGCCTATGACGTGCTCGGCCAAACCGATGCCTTCGTCGACAAGCGAACGCCTGCGCTGGCCAACCTCGATGCACGGCTGGCAGAACTGGGGCCCGTTCCAGCGGCCGATGCGGCACCCGAAGATGCCGATGTCACCGCACAACGCGCTGACTTGCAGCAATCCCGCACCGTGTTGGACGCCGATCTGCGTCGCGCCAAGCTGCTTGGCGTGGATGCACAGCAGGCAATCGCGCGGTTGATTGAGTTGCGTCGGGCGCGTTTCACGGCGCAGCTGTCCAAGCGCAACCACTCGCCCTTCGGCGTCGCGTTCTGGACCAGCATCGACCGTGCCTATCCCTCGGACAGTGAGCGCCTACGTGCGCTGTCGGTGGAACTGCGTAGCGGTCTCGCGAGCGCTTTCAACGACGCCAATCGACCGTCGTCGCTGCTCGGTCTGGGCTTGATGGCGCTGCTATTGGCGGTCGGGTTTACCCTGTGGCGCCGCTCCACGTTGCAGGCAATTTGCGCGCGGATGCCAATAGGTCGACTGCGACGTTCCTGCTTGGCTGCGGTGTCAGTTTTGGCCACGACCGCTATCGTCAGCCTCGCCGGATACTGTGCCTTGCAAGGGATTGCGGCGAACGACGCCCTGCCCGATCGAATCGAAATTCTCGCCAGCGCTCTGGTTCGTACACTGACGTTCGCAGCGTTCGCGTGCGCGCTGGGGCGCAGCCTGCTCGCGCCGCGTCGCGACGACTGGCGACTGACCGACATCGACAACCACGCCGCAACCCGAATCGAACACCTGCCGCTACTGCTCGCCATCGCCATCACCGGCACGTGGATGTTGCAGCAGGTGAATGCGGCCGTCGGCGCCAGTCTGTCGGCCACGGTGATGACGCAGACCTGCACCGCGCTATTGCTGAGCGGCCTGCTCGGCTGGGGCGTTCTGCGATTGCGTCGAGTCGAGAATGCCGACGACACCAGCCTTGACGCGCGGCGCAGCGACGAGGACACCGCACGCCCGCCCGAACGTTCTGCGTGGTTAGGCATCTGCCTCGCCTTGATCGCAGTTGGCACGATGGCGATCTGGCTAGCCATCGCCTTCGGTTATATCGCGCTGGGCGCTTTCCTGGCGCGGCAGATGGTTTGGGCGGCCATCGTCGGTGCATCGCTCTATCTGGCGATTCATTTTTTCGACGATCTTATTGCTGCGTTGGTGTCGTCGCGCGGCCATGTCGGCAGTCGATTTCAGTCGCGGCTGTCGGTGGAGCCGCGCTTGCTAGACCAGACCGCGATCCTCCTGTCAGGCATTGCTCGCGTCGTTCTGCTCATCGCCGCATTGGCGGTATTGCTGGTTCCCTTCGGCAGCAGTCCCGCCGATCTTGTGCAGTCCGCCTGGCGCATCGGCAGTAACTGGCGCATCGGGGAAATTGCGATCGCGCCAGGTGCGATCGGCAAAGCATTGCTGGTGCTGGTCATCGGGCTGGGCACGCTCAGCATCGTCAAGCGTTGGTTGAACGAGCGATTCCTGCCGCAAACCCGATTCGAACCGGGAATGCGCAACTCGGTCACCACCTTGCTCGGCTATGTCGGCGGCATCATTGTCGTTGCGATGGCCATGTCTGCGCTGGGCGTGGGCCTGGAACGCATTGCCTGGGTTGCCAGCGCGTTGTCGGTCGGTATCGGTTTCGGCTTGCAGGCGATCGTGCAGAACTTCATCTCTGGACTGATCCTGCTTGCCGAACGACCGGTGCGAGTTGGCGACTGGGTGGTGCTGGGCGATACCGAAGGCGACGTACGCCGGATCAACGTGCGTGCGACCGAAATCCAGCTTGGCGATCGCTCTACGTTGATTGTCCCGAACTCGGAATTCATCACCAAGACCGTACGTAACGTCACCCTGGCCAACGCCGAGGGCCGCGTTTTGCTGCGCCTGCCGATGCCACTGGATTGCGAGGCGGAACGCGTGCGCCAGCTGATTCTCAACAGCTTTGACGCGCATGAAAATGTGCTCGACGTCCCCAAGCCCAGCGTCACTCTGGAGGGTATTCAGAACGGAACCCTGATGTTCCTCGGCACTGCCTACGTGCCGAGTCCTCGCCAGGCCGCCGGCGTCCGCAGCGATGTGTTGTTCGATGTGCTGGCACGTCTGCGCTCCAGCGGCATCCGAATGACCCCCGACCTGCCGTCGGCAGAGCCGTCCGGGCAAGTCGGCAAGCAGCCTACTGTCCCGCCGATGGGCGGCACGTAGGCTAGGGTCAGCGATTGGTCAGTTGCAATTCGATGCGGCGATTCTTCGCGTAAGCCTCGGCGCTGTTGGCGGGATCGAGCGGATGGAACTCGCCAAAGCCATTCGCCGAGAGCCGCGCTGGCGGAATGCCGGCAACCACCATGTGCTTGACGATGGCAACGGCACGCGCGGTCGACAGTTCCCAGTTCGATGGGAATCGCGGCGAATTGATCGGCGCCTTGTCGGTGTGGCCATCCACGCGCAATACCCAGTCGATACTCGACGGGATCTCCGATGCCACTTCGGCCACCGTGCGAGCCAACTTGTCGAGTGCCTGTTCGGATTCGGGCGTCAGGTCGGCCGACCCTGATCGGAAAAGAATATCGGTCGGCACCACAAATCGATCACCAACCACCTGCACGTCGGCGCGATTACCGAGCGCTTCGCGCAGCTTGCCGAAGAATTCCGAGCGATAGCGTTGCAGTTCGTTGACCTTGCTGGCCAGCGCGACGTTGAGTTTGTCGCCCAGATTGGCAATCTCGATGTCCTTGGCCGCGAGGTCCTTGTCCTTGATATCGAGGGCTGATTGCAATTGCGCGAGCTGCTCGCGAATGGCCGCCATCTGGCGATTGAGGAGTTCCACCTGCGCGGTTGCGGAACTGGTCAATTCGGTCTGCTTGACCAGGTCGGTTTTCGACGAATCCAACTGCGTCGTCATCACCGCGATCTGCGCTTCGAGCTGCGCTTTGAGTTCATTGAGCAGGTTGACGTCGGTGCTGAGCTTGGCGGCTTCGCTGCTGGTGGAATCGAGTGCGGTCTTGAGTTCGTCCTTGTCGGTACTGGCCTGTCCCAGCGATGCGGCGAGTTCGGCGGCGCGTGCGTCGAGCTGCTTCTTCTGGTCTTCGCTAAGCGACAACGTGCGCGCCAGTTGCGCGACCTGTGCGTTCAACTGGTCGAGCGCACGATTCTTGCCAGCCAGCGTATCGGACAGCACGAACTGGCCGATCGCGAAGATCAGCAACACGAAGATCATCACCATGATCAACGAGGTCAGGGCGTCGACGAATCCCGGCCAGATGTCGGCCGCCGTGCGCGAGCGACGACGACTCACTGACGCGGCTCGCGCGAACCACGCGTCCCTTCAACCGCAGCCGCGATGGTGCGCGACAGCAGACGCAACTCGCTGCGCAGTTCGTCGTTCAATCGGCCTTCTCCGCTCGGCTGATTCGCCAACTGGCGCAAGACCGTACGCAGTTCATCCTGCACCTCGGCGGAGTTCTGGCGATCGCGTGCGTCGCGTGTCAGCACGTCGGCGACGCGACCCATTTGCGTCGACAGCTCACCGAGTCGTTGCGCTGTCAACTGGCGATCGCGCTCGCCTTCGGCCATGTTGCGCTGCATGCGTTCAAGGCCATCGGCGGTCTGCTCAAGCAGCGCCTCGACATAGGCTGGAACCGAGCCGCCATCACCGTCGCCGCCCAACCCGCCCGACGACAAACGCGTCATGCCCGACAGCCATTCTTCCAGCTCGTTGTAAAAACGGTTTTGGGCGTGGCCGGCTTGCAGATCGAGAAATCCGATGATCAACGAACTGGAGAGACCAAACAGCGACGTCGCAAAACTGGTCGACATGCCGGCCAGAGGTTGCTTGAGGTGCTCCTTCAACTGGCCAAACATCGCCAGCGCATCGTTGCCGCCACCCATCGTGCCGATGATGTCGGCCACCGAACGGATCGTCGCCAGCAGTCCCCAGAACGTGCCGAGCAGGCCAAGGAAGATCGCAAGTCCGATCAAGTAACGCGACAGGTCGCGCGATTCCTCCAGCCGCAATTGGACGCTGTCGAGCAAGGTCCGCATCGACGCCGAAGACAGCGCACTGCGGCCGCGCTCGCGCCCGACCAGCATGCGCGCCATCGGTGCCAGCAAGCGCGGCGGGTTGGCAAGGTTTCGCTCAGGATCGGAACGACGGAAATCCTCGATCCATTCCACCTCACGCGAGAGTACGCTCACCTGGCGAAGATTGACCACGATGCCGCTGGCCAGCACCAGCAGGATCACCCCGTTGAAGAACGGGTTGGCAAGAAAAATTTGCTGCAACTGCGGTGCCAGCAAAGCCGCCAATGCCACTACGGCCAGCAGGAAGGCCGCCATCCAGATCAGTACGCGGGTTGGTTTTCTCATGCTGGGGTTCCAGTTGGTGAATGTCGCGCCGTGCTCGGCTGGAGTGATTGCGACCGTGCTGCGTTTCGATGGTTCACCGTGCATCCCGTCACGTATCGCGACTTCTCGGCTTGGCGCGATGGGTGGCCGTGGCTGTCCAAGGGTCATCGGGCCATGGATGCTTCGGATACCTGCCCTTCAATTCCTTGCGAACTTCGGGATAGGTGCGCGCCCAGAAGCTGCGCAGGTCCTGGGTGACCTGGATGGGCCGACCGGCCGGCGACAGCAGATGCAGTATCAGGGCGATGCGACCGTTCGCAATTTTTGGCGTATCGGAAAGGCCAAACAGTTCCTGCAACTTGACCGCAAGCACTGGCGGTCCGTCGCCGTCGTAGTCGACGCGGCGCGATTGGCCGCTTGGCACCACGATCACGTCAGGTGCAAGTTGATCGACCTGGCGCAAGGTTGCGTAATCCAGTTGTGCAGTCAGTGCGCGCGACAAAGCGTCCGCGCTGAGTGCGTCGAGCTTGCGCTGGCCAGCCAGCACGGGTGCAAGCCAGGCGTCCAGCGATTCGAGCAATGCCGCGTCGGACCAATCGGGTAGGCCAAGTTCCGGACAAGCCCCGCGAAGCACGTTCACGCGCAGGCGCAGGCTGCGCGAGGCGTCGCTCCACGGCAGGCTGTGAAGGCCTAGCGCACGCACGGCAGCAAGTAATGCGGGAACCGCGTCGCTGCCCGTGACCGGAACGCTGCGTCGTTCCAGCACGATGGCGTCGAAGCGCTGCTCCTCAAAGGCTTCGGCAGCACGCGACGCGTCGTTCCAGCGCAGCACGCGCTCGCGACGCAGCCGTTGCGGGAATTCCGATTGCAGTTGCTCGGGGTCGAACGGTGCGGCAGCCAGGATCAGACTGTCGCGTTCGTCGTAGCGCAAGTCCACGACGACCAACCATGGCTCACCAAACAAGGTCGATTCTTCCAGCAGCCTCGCACCGCGACCATTGGCCAGCGTGTAGCGGCGCGGATTGGACGGGTCCTGTCGCGCAATGCGGTCAGGGAACGCGTGGATCAGCAGGTTGCCGGTTGTGGTTTGGCCGGGTTCGACCGAGATTCGATTCGCGCCGCCAAAAGAACGCCGTGAGGCATTGTTTGCATCGGGCAATCGGCGGCGCCATGCATCGGCGGCCTGTGCAATCGCCGCAAGTTGGCCAATATCCGCGGCGACATCGCGCGTGCCGCCACGACCACGCGAGCGCCACGCTTCCAACGCCCGATGGCGCATGCGGAAATCGTCGTCGCGGGCGTCGGCGCCGCGCAATGGATTGCGCGCTTCGATCAATGCGACCAGATCGCAGGCAAGCGCACGTTGCCCCTGCGCGCTGCGCAAGACGGCGGCGGCGAGACGCGGATGCGCGCCAAACTTCAACAGGTCGCGGCCGAGTGGCGAGATGCGTCCGTCGTCGTCGAGCGCGCCGAGCCGGACCAGCAAGTCGCGCGCCTGTGCCAACGCACCAGATGGCGGTGCATCGAGCCAGTTGAGTTGATCGCTGCCCCAGCCGGCCATTTCGAGCAGCAATGGCGCCAGTTCCACTTGCGCAATTTCAGGCGTACGCGCCGCGTCGAGTCGACGGCTTTGCGGCCACAGTCGATAACACGTTCCCGGCCCGACACGACCTGCGCGACCAGCACGCTGGTCCGCAGAGGCCTGCGAAATATTGATGCTTTCAAGCCGCGAGAAACCCGAGCCAGGATCGAAACGCGGCTCACGTGCCTGGCCGGTGTCGATCACCACGCGCACGCCCGGCAGCGTCAAACTGGATTCGGCGACATTGGTCGCCAACACGATTCGCCGCTCGCTTGTCGGCGCTTTGCTCAGTGCCGATTGCTGTTCGTCGAGGCCCAGTTCACCATGCAGCGTGAGTACCCGGACGATCGCTCCAGCCGACGAAAGCGATTCGCTGTCGAGCACGCTGCGAACGCGCTCAATCTCGCGCTTGCCGGGCAAAAACACGAGGACGTCGCCGTCGTTGTCGGCCAGAGCGATTTCGATCGCGCGCCGCAATTGGAAGACCCAATCTTCGTTGGCGCGAGCGGGCGGATGTTCAATCCGTACCGGGAAGCTGCGACCAGCGCTGGTGATGCGCGGCGCGTCGAACCAGTTGGCGACGCGCATGCCATCCAACGTCGCCGACATGATGACCAGTCGCAGATCAGGTCGCAGCGTGGCTTGCGTTTCCAACGCCAGTGCGGCACCGAGGTCACCGTGCAGATGACGTTCGTGGAACTCGTCGAAGAGGATTGCACCAGTGCCGGGCAATTCCGGATTGTCCTGCAGCATCCGCGTCAGGATGCCTTCGGTGACCACTTCGATGCGCGTCGCTCCGGAGACCCGCGATTCGAATCGGATGCGATAACCGATGCGCTCGCCGACTGCCTCATCCAGTTGCGCCGCCATGAAGCCGGCCGCCGCACGCGTCGCGATGCGGCGTGGCTCAAGCATCAATATCTTCCTGCCGCCCAACCATGGCGCGTCCATCAACGCCAAGGGCACGCGCGTGGTCTTGCCAGCGCCTGGCGGCGCTTCCAGTACCAGTCGCGGATGGGCGACCAGCGATTCACGGATCGCCGGAAGCACCTCGTCGATCGGCAGTGCATCATTCGTCACGGGGAAAGCCCGAAGTCACGCCCCGCCAAGCCACGTGAAGGTAGCTTGTTGCGCCGGCGTTTCGATTGGATTGGATAGCATCGCGCTTCCATCCGCTTCCGGAGTCCTCCCCATGAGCACATACAAGATCGGAATCATCGTCGGCAGCCTGCGCAAGGAATCGTTCAATCGCAAGCTGGCGCAAGCCTTGATGAAACTCGCACCGGCTGGGCTCGACTGCGAAATCATTCCCATCGACAAGCTGCCGCTTTACAACCAGGACAACGATTCCAACCCGCCTGCTGAAGCCACGGCGCTCAAGAGCGCGGTGGCGTCGAAGGCCGGCATCATCTTCGTCACCCCCGAATACAACCGTTCGGTTCCCGGCGTGCTCAAGAACGCAATCGACACGGCATCGCGGCCCTATGGCGACAACTCCTGGGCTGGCAAGGCAGCGGGCATTGTCGGCACCTCGCCTGGCGCGATTGGAACGGCCGTCGCGCAGGCGCAACTGCGCAGTTGCATCTCCGGTTTTCTCGATATGCCAACGCTGGGCCAGCCCGAGGTGTATCTGCAATTCAAGGATGATCTCATCGACGGCGAAGGCAACGTCGGCAACGAGAAGACGCGCGAGTTCCTGCAGAAGTGGATGGACAAGTACGCAGCGTGGGTCGCGAAGATCGCCAATTGACTTTCGACCGCGCTTCACCGCTGGCAACGCGGACAGAAGAACGTGCTGCGCTGGCCGAGCCGAATCGCACGGATCGGCGTGACGCAGACGCGGCAGGGCTTGCCGGCTCGACCGTAGACAAACAGTTCCTGCTCGAAATATCCGGGCGCACCATCGGGGCTCAGGAAGTCGCGCAGCGTGGTGCCACCGCGTGTGATCGCGTACGCGAGGATGCGCTTCACTTCGTCCGCGAGTCGCGCATAACGCGGTCGCGAGAGCAACCCGGCAGCGCGTGTTGGACGAATTCCGGCGGCGAACAGAGCTTCCGCGGCGTATATGTTGCCGACACCAACGACGATGGCCTGGTCCATCAGAAACACCTTCACGGCTGCCGAGCGTCCGCGCGAGTGCCGATACAGATGGTCGCCGTTGAAATCGTCTGAAAGCGGCTCGGGGCCGAGATGGTCGAGCAAGGGATGAATCTGTCCCTTTGGCTGCCACAACTGCGAACCAAATCGACGCGAATCGGTGTAACGCAGCACGTGGTCGGAATCGAGCAACCAGTCAACGTGGTCGTGCTTGCCGATAGCGGTCGCTCGCGGCAGTACACGCAGGCTGCCGGACATGCCGAGGTGCAACAGGGCACTGCCTGGCGTGGTGGTCACCAGCAAATATTTTGCGCGGCGCTCTACCGACTCGATGCGCTGACCGCGAATTTGCTGCAACCCCGCCGCGACGGGCCAGCGCAGTTGCGGCTGGCGGATGATGAGATCGACAACGCGACGACCGACCAGGTGCGGCTCAAGGCCACGTCGCGTCGTTTCGACCTCGGGCAACTCCGGCATGTCAGCGCCTACGCATGACCAGCAAGGCAGCGAACACGGTGGCTGCTCCGAAGATCGCGAAATCGATCATGTCCAGCCGCTTCAGCATCAAGTCGTTGGTCATGGCGAAACCGGATTTTGCAAGGCTTTCGCGAAACGGCAGTGCGAAGATGGACGCGATCTCGGCAGTCGCCAGCAGGAATTGCGCGTAAAAACAGGCCAACGCGGTGCCGACCGCACCCAGGACCGCGCCGAGCCAGCTTTCCGCGTAGCCGTTGCCGCGCAATGCCCAGGCAATGATGGCGGCAATCGGCAGCGACATCAGTGCCAGTTCACGCCGCAGCGCCAGCGCCACCACGCACCAGACGGCACCGGCAGCGAGTGCAAACATGATCGCCGTAAATACGCCGTAAATCCGGCGGTCGCCCGAACTACCCACGGACGTTTTCGATGCGCAAGGAATGCAATGCAACGCCGGGCAGGCAACGGGCTGGAACGGACATCGAACACTCGAATTTCGCGGCCGCCGATGATAACTCAGCGCTGTGGAATCACGTTTCGACGCGATGGGTCAAGACGGCGCTCGAAGGGAGACGGGTGTTTTTATTTCGGGATTCAAATCGACTGCCGCAACTAGCTCCTCGTAGCCCTGCCGCAACGGCAACAAGCCGGCCCAATGCGACAGCGACAGATCGGCTGTTTCGTCGATCGGATCACCCGTGCGGACCTTCGCGCTGGCGTCGACGATGCGGAAGCGCAGCAGGCTCGTCGCAGCGAGTTCCTTGCGGTTGGCGGGTCGCGCTTCGGCGGCGCGGCCGGGCAGCATCGCATCGACGAATCCGGTAAGTGCTGCCGATTTCTCGACGATATCGGTAACCGGGATTGCGGTGCCGAATGCGACTACCGAGCGATAGTTGGCCGAGTGGTGGAAGTGCGACCGGGCCAGCACCAGCGCATCAACGATGGTCACGCAAACGCAAGCCTCGATGCCCTCCCCCAGCGATTTCAACAAGCGGCTGGCAATCGACCCGTGCAGCAGCAGGTCGTCGCCGTCGCGCACGTACAGCATCGGGATCACGAACGGTTGGCCGTCGCTCGCGAACGAGACATGGGCTAGCCAAGCCGCGTCGAGAATCGCGTAAATGGAGCCGCGGTCGTAATCGGCGCGCTTGCGGACGCGTTTCACCGCGTGTCGCGCGGCGTTGGCCATCAAAACCTCCATTGGAAGGGGTGTAGGGCAAGGCAATGATGATCGGCGCTATCAAGCTCGCCGCCAACCCCCTTGAGACCCGCAGGGGCGCCCTGGCGAGCGGCCGGAAGGGTTTGATTCCCTGCTTTCTGCCACCACCTTCTGTCGGACCGTCATAATGGGCGGCGAACTAGCAGGTACGGCTACCTTCATGGGCTACAGCAATACATCCGAACCGTTTCGCTTCGAACGCGATTGCGACGCCATCCTGGTGCCGCAGGGCGAGAACGTCAACTTGCCGGCTGGTGAGTCGGGATATATCACCCAGGCACTGGGCGGCAGCTTCACGGTATTCGTCGACGGCAACCTTTTCCGCATAGCAGGCGCTGATGCCGATGCGATTGGCAAACAACCGCCGGCCGCAATCGAGGTTGCTGACGGTGCCAGCGATGCCGATGTCGAGCGCGTGGTCTGGGACCAGTTGCGTACCTGCTACGACCCGGAAATCCCGATCAACGTTGTTGATCTCGGCTTGATCTACGACTGCACGCTCGAAACCGGTGACGACGGCGCGCGCCGCGTCGAAGTGCGGATGACATTGACCGCGCCCGGCTGCGGCATGGGCGACATCCTCGTCGAGGATGTACGCTCAAAGTTGATGATGATCCCGACCATCAGCGACGCAGATGTCGACCTGGTATTCGATCCGCCTTGGAACCGGCAGATGATGTCCGAAGCGGCCAAACTTGAAACCGGAATGCTGTGAGCGCGTGACTTCGCTGCGCGCTCGACCGTTCGGCACCAATCAAGCGAAAAGAAGCGACGCCTGAAATGAAAGACAAGTCATCCATCGTCAGCAACTGGTTGCCGCGCTACACCGGCACGCCGCTGGAGGACTTCGGCAAGTACATCCTGCTGACCAATTTCAGTCTGTATGTGGAACTTTTCGCGAAGTGGCACGACGTGGAAGTGCACGGCCGGGACAAGCCTATGCTCAACGCGCACGCCGACGGCCTTTCGATCATCAACTTCGGTATGGGCAGCCCGACGGCAGCGACGATGATGGACCTGCTGTCAGCGGTGATGCCGCGCGCGGTGCTTTTCCTCGGCAAGTGCGGTGGCCTGAAGAAAAAGAACCAGCTTGGCGACCTGATCCTGCCGATCGCGGCGATACGCGGCGAGGGCACGTCGAACGACTACCTCCCGCCCGAGGTGCCGGCGCTGCCGGCATTCACCCTGCAGCGCGCGCTGTCGACGACGATCCGCGACCACGGTCGCGACTACTGGACCGGCACGGTCTACACCACCAATCGTCGCGTCTGGGAGCACGACGAGGAATTCAAGAAGTACCTGCGCAAGACGCGTTGCATGGCGATCGACATGGAAACGGCGACGATTTTCAGCGTCGGCTTCGCCAATCGGATTCCGTCTGGTGCGCTACTGCTGGTGTCGGACCAGCCGATGATTCCGGAAGGCATCAAGACCGAGGAAAGCGACCGTCGCGTGACCGGTGATTTTGTCGAATCGCATATCCGCATCGGCATCGAAGCGCTCAAGGAAATCCGCGACGAAGGCAATTCGGTCAAGCATCTTCGCTTCTGATCGATTGCGGCGGCGCGCCATCCCGGGAAAACTGCAACACGGCGACGGCGCCACCCTGTGGCCTTGGTGACAATGACACCTTCCAGCCATACAGTTCGCACAGCCGCATCACGATGGCCAAACCAAGGCCAGCACCCTTTCCTTCATTGGTGCCGCGCACGCCACGCTGGAACAGCCTTTCGGCATCCTCGGGCTTGATGCCAGGCCCCGAGTCTTCGACTGCCACACGACCGTGGCCGACGATCACCGTCACGTCGCCTGACGGCGTGTACTTGAACGCATTGCCGACCAGATTGCTGAGTGCGACCGACAGCACGGATGACGGCGCAGAGACGATCAGGGGTTCATCCACGATCACCTTGACGTCGACGGGCTTGTTCTTGAGGTGCGGCCGCATCACGTCGACCACCTGTTCGACGACACGAACGACATCGGTCGTCTCACCATTGGTCGGGGCGCGTCGTTCGCGGCGCGACAGCAATAGCAGCGCATCGGTGAGTTCCGCCGACTGACGCACCGCGCGTTCGACACGACGCAGGCGCTCCTGCGCCTTCTCGGGCAAGTCCATGCCTTGCAGCAACTCGGTCGTGGTCGCGATCACCGCCAGCGGCGTGCGAAGTTCGTGGCTGACGTCCGCGTTGAAGTCGCGATCACGTTCGACAAGGTCGGTCAGCCGATTGCCGTATTCATCAAGAGCCGAAGCAAGCTGGCCGACCTCGTCGTTCGCGAAGTGCGGCGCGAGCAACTCGCGTTCGCCAGTGCGCCGGAAGCGGGTGATGCGATCGGCCAAGTCGGTCAGCGGACTGATGACGCGCCGCGACAGCCAGAAGCCGATCAGCAGCGACAGCAGCGCGAAAAGGGCGACTGCCGAGCCAAGCATGATGAAAAGTTGCTGGCTGCGAAGCTGCTGGGCATCCTGATCGAATCGCAACACCGCCCAGTATTGATCGTCTCGAAAAACGGCCATCTTGGTCCAGCGCATTTTGCCATCCAGCCAGACCGTATCGACATCGTGGACACCGGTGTCGTACTGGCGCAGCTCGAACGGTACGTTGGCAAAACGCCGTGAACTCCAGATTTCAACATCGAACAGCGACATCCGGAATTGCGCTTCAGGTTCAGGATGTTCGCGCTTGAACTCGACGAAGTTCTCGACTTCCTGGAGCAACGTCTTGTTGATCAACTGGTCTTCGAGGCGATGCCGCATCGAAATGCTGGCAACGGCGAACAGCGCTGTCAGGCAGAGCCCGAACAGCGCAAACGAGAAGATGATTCGACTGCGAAGCCTACGCCGGTACTGCATCCGGATCGACCATCCGGTAACCGATGCCGTGGCGGGTGTGGATCAGCGGTTTGTCGAACGGCTTGTCGATGGCGGCGCGCAAGCCGTGAATATGCACGCGCAGCGAGTCGCTGTCGGGCAGCTCTTCGCCCCACACGCGCGTTTCCAGATCCTGGCGCGTGACGACCGATGGCGCGGCTTCCATCAACGCCTGCAACAGTTTCAAACCGATCGGATTCAACTGGATCGACTTGTCGCCGCGCACCACGACGAGCGTATCCAGGTTGAAGGTCATGTCGGCCAGATGCAGGATGCGGCTCTTGGGTCCCTTGCCACGACGACCGAGCGCTTCCAGCCGCACCGCGAGTTCCTGAAGTGCGAATGGCTTGACCATGTAGTCGTCGGCGCCGGATTCGAAACCGGTGATCTTGCTGTCCAGCGCATCGCGCGCGGTAAGCATCAGAATCGGCGTCTGCTTGCGTGCTTCCTGGCGCAGCTTGCGGCAGACCTCTAGGCCGTCCATGCCAGGCAGGCCGAGGTCGAGCACGATCACGTCGAATTCGTTGACGACTGCCAGATGCAGGCCGGTCACGCCATCGCCGGCGAAATCGACCACGTGGCCTTTGTCGGCAAGGTAGTCGCCGACATTTGCCGCGATGTCGCTGTTGTCTTCAATGACGAGTATGCGCATGGGGGGGAGAATAGCCGGTGTTCGGAGTATCGGGAAGCGATCGGAGTCGCCGCGTCGCGCGATCATTCATAAGATCGGGACAAGAAATGACCCAGGCGGCGCCATAGGGGAGTACGCCACGCCTGGGCCAAAAGAGCTGCTCGATTACCCTGATGCGAACACTGTCCCGTCTGACGGAAAGGACGATGGAGCCACCATGGTCGGCGGAGTCTAGGCGTCGAACTCTTAAGACCGCGTTAGCTGGCGGGTACGGTTCCGTTAACGGCGCCGCCGACCTACTGCTGGCGCGGGAATGGACCGTTCGAGGTGCTCCATGATGGCCGCAGCCACGTCGACCCCGCTGGCCGCCTCGATGCCTTCCAAGCCGGGCGACGAATTCACTTCCAGCACCAGCGGGCCGCGATCCGAGCGCAACAAGTCGACGCCGGCAATTTCCAAACCCATCAACTGCGCCGCCTGGATTGCGATGGCAGATTCCTGCGCACTGGGCTCGACCCGCTCCGCAGTGGCACCGCGATGCAGATTGGCGCGGAATTCCCCGTCGGCTGCCTGTCGTCGCATTGTCGCGACGACGCGATCGCCGACGACGAAACAGCGCAGATCCGCGCCGCCGGCTTCCGCGATGAACTCCTGGACGAGGAAGTTCGCGCGCAAGCCGCGCAGCGCTTCGACCATGCCCAGTGACGCGCTGGCCTTTTCAGCCAGCAGCACGCCCTGCCCTTGCGCGCCTTCGTTGAGCTTGATGACGTGGGGCGGTGCGCCAAGCATCGCGAGCAGGTCGGCGGTGTCGTCGGGATAGTCGCCAAATGCGGTGGTCGGCAAATCGACGCCTGCACTCGCCAACCGCTGCAGGGCCTGCAATTTGTCGCGGGCGCGCAGGATGGCGTCGGATCGATTCGCAGCATGCACGCCCATCAACTCGAACTGGCGTACGACGGCGGTGCCGTAAAACGTGATCGATGCGCCAATGCGTGGAATGACGGCATCGAAACCCGTCAGCTTGCGGCCCTTGTAGTGAATTTCGAATTCGCCGGCGGCGATCCGCATGTAGCAACGCAGCGGATCGAGCACACGCACCTGATGACCACGCTGGCGCGCAGCGGCGACCAGGCGCGCGGTCGAGTGCAGGCGACTGTTGCGGGACAGGATGGCGAGCTTCATCGTTGCTGGATGACCCGAGCTGGTCCGCTCGCGTGCGAGCGCGATGTTGACGGGCTCAAACGGCTGCGCAGGCGGCGCAGGTGCCGTGCACTTCGAGGGTCTGCTCGCGTGGCTTGAAACCATGCTCGCGCGCCTGGGAGTTCAGCAGCCGCGCGACGCGTTCGTCGCAGACTTCGGTCGCTTTGGAGCATACATCGCAGATCAGGAATGGCACCTGGTGCGACTCAGCCGGATGATGGCAGCCGACGTAGGCGTTGATCGATTCCAGCTTGTGAATGAAGCCATTTTCGAGCAAGAAATCCAGTGCGCGATAAATCGTCGGCGGGGCCGCGCTGGAATGTTCGTCCTTGAGCCGGTCGAGCAGGTCGTAGGCCTTGGCCGGCACTGGCGACGCTGCAACCAGGGTGAGAACTCGCTCGCGCAGCGGCGTCAAGCGCAAGCCACGCAACTCGCAATTGGCTGCGACCGCGCGCATGAAAGCGTCGGGTTCGTGACTGTGTTCGTGCAGGCCGTGGCGTTCGCTGGTGGACATGGCATCAATATCGGGACGGATCGGAATAATACACCCCCGTCTGCAGCGTCTCAGTTCGGGCGCGGCGGCTGCGGCGGCACCGCCGGTTTCGCTGGGAGTGGCGACATCAACGCGACGACGAGCCAACCGAACGGACCGAGGATCGCACTCCAGATGATGCCGGCCTTGAGCCGCCCCTTGCGCCAACCAATCAATCCGCCGACGGCGATGAAGAAAACCGTGAATCCCAGCATCCACCACCACAGTTGCGGCGACAGAATGATCGCAGTGCAGGCATCAAGCATGTCCTGCGCGGCTTCGAAATCGGTGGGATCGAGCTGACTGTAGGCCTGAAGGGTGCATTCGACGCTCATCGGAATTCCTGCGGTGGTCCGCTACGTCACCGAGTCAGCCATTCGACAATTCAATGGCGCGGTCGATCCGTGCCAACGCTTCGTCCTTGCCAGCCAGGTACACCGTGTGGTCGATCGATGGCGACACCTGCGTTCCGGTAATGGCAACCCGCAACGGCTGGGCGACCTTGCCCATGCCTTCACCAATGGCTTCGGCTGCAACCTTGATGGCTTCGTGCACGGCTTCCGGTGTCCATTGCGTGAGCGCTTCGATCTGTCCGCGCACGGCATGCAAAGCCGGCAGTGCCGTCGGCGCCTTCAGATGCTTCGTTACCGCTGCGTTGTCGTACGTCGTCAAAGGCTGATACCAGACGCGCGCCTTGTCGGCCATCTCCTTAAGCGTTTGTGCACGCTCGCGCAAGGCGATCACGACATCGACGGGATCGGGACCGCCAAGTGACGGATCGATGCCCGCCTGGGAAAGATGCCATTGCAAGTGCGTCGCGACTTCGGCCGGATCGTCGCTCTTGATCGTCTGCTGGTTGATCCACGACAGCTTTTCGAGATCGAAACGCGCTGCGGAAACGTTCGCATCACCAACGTCGAATAGCTCAATCATCTGCTCGACGGAAAACAGTTCCTGATCGCCGTGCGACCAGCCAAGCCGAACCAGATAGTTGAGCAGGGCATGCGGCAGGAAGCCGTCGTCGCGGTATTGCATGACGCTGACCGCGCCATGCCGCTTGGACAGTTTCTGGCCGTCGGGTCCGAGGATCATCGGCAGGTGCGCAAACTGCGGCACCGGCTCGCCGAGGGCGTGGTAGATGTTGATCTGGCGCGGCGTGTTGTTGACGTGGTCGTCACCGCGAATCACATCGGTGATGCGCATGTCGATGTCA
>JBBSLA010000033.1:0-24975 GCA_038255665.1 Lysobacterales bacterium
CCAGACGTCGAGGCGTATCGACTTGTCTGCATACGAGAATGGAACGCCAATCAGCGGACGACCGGCGCTGGCGACGATGCCAAGTTCCTCATCAAGCTCGCGGACCAATGCCTCCCAGCGCGACTCACCCGTTTCGCGCTTGCCGCCGGGGAATTCCCACAGCCCAGCCAGGTGACTGCCTTCGGCGCGCTGGGCAAGCAGGATGCGCCCGCTGTCGTCGCGAATGACGCCGGCAACGACCTCAATGGAGCCGGCGGCCACTACGCTGCTCGCGTCAAGCGCCGCTGCGGTTTACTCGATGCGGCCGTGGCACTGCTTGTACTTCTTGCCGCTGCCGCAGGGGCATGGATCGTTGCGACCGACTTTCGGCCCATCGCGCAACGTCGGCGCTGCGGCGGTTGCCGCCGCAGCCGCTTCGCCGCCACGTTCGCCGCCTTCCGCAGCCAGGCCCGCCGCGATCGATGCGTCGTCGTGCTTGAACTGCAGGGAGCGTGCCTGCTGCTCGGCCTGGCGCTTTTGTTCTGCCTCCATCTCCGCCACTTCATCCTCGGTGCGGATACGGATTCGAGCCAGCGTCTGCACGATTTCGTGCTTGATGCGGTCGAGCATCTGCTGGAACAGAATGAAGGCCTCGCGTTTGAATTCCTGCTTTGGCTGCTTCTGCGCATAGCCGCGCAGATAGATGCCCTGGCGCATGTAATCCATGCTCGCCAGGTGTTCCTTCCAGGCGTTGTCGACCACGCTCATCAACACGTGTTTTTCCAGGCCGCGCATCGACTCGCCGCCGATCATCGCTTCCTTTTCCCGGAACAGGCGTTCGGCGCCTTGTTGTACGCGTTCAAGGATGTGGTCCGCGTCGGCTTCCTGTTGCTCGTCCAGCCAGCCTTGCAGGTTGGTGTCGAGGTTGAATTCGCTGCGCAATTCATTCTCGAGCGTGGAGATGTTCCACTGTTCGTCGATCGATTCCGCCGGCACATGGCGGCGAACCAGTTCGGTGACCGCATCGCGGCGGATGGCCTCGACCATCGCCGAAACGTCGTCACTATCGAGCAGTTCGTTGCGTTGCTCGTAGACCACCTTGCGCTGGTCGTTGGCGGTGTCGTCGAATTCGAGCAGGTGCTTGCGGATGTCGAAGTTGTGCGTCTCGACCTTGCGCTGTGCCTTCTCGATCTGGCGACTGACCATCTTGTCCTGGATGGCGTCTTCTTCCTTCATGCCGAACATGCGCATCAGTCGCGCCACGTTGTCGCCCATGAAGATGCGCAACAGGCTGTCTTCCAGCGACAGGTAGAAGCGGCTGGAGCCGGCATCGCCCTGACGACCGGAACGGCCACGCAACTGGTTGTCGATTCGACGCGATTCGTGGCGCTCGGTGCCGATGATGCGAAGGCCGCCCAACGCCAGAACCTCGTCGTGGCGCTGCGTCCATGCATCGCGCAATTCGCGGCGCTGCGCCTCCGTAGAGTCTTCGCCCAGCGCATGCAGTTCGGCTTCGAGGCTGCCGCCAAGCACGATGTCGGTACCGCGACCGGCCATGTTGGTGGCAATCGTTACCGCACCCGGGCGACCGGCCTGGGCGACGATGTGCGCTTCGCGCTCATGCTGCTTCGCGTTGAGCACCTCGTGTTCGATGCCGGCTGTCTTGAGCAAACCATCGAGGTATTCCGACGCTTCGATTGATGCGGTACCCACCAGCACCGGTTGGCCGCGCTCCTGGCATTCCTTGATGTCGTCGACGATGGCGTCGTACTTCTGCTTGCTCTTGAGGAAGATCACGTCGGCATCGTCCTTTCGCACCATCGGGCGGTGGGTGGGAATCACCACCACTTCAAGGCCGTAGATCGACTGGAATTCGTAGGCTTCAGTATCGGCCGTACCGGTCATGCCCGACAGCTTGTCGTACATGCGGAACAGGTTCTGGAACGTTATCGAGGCGAGGGTCTGGTTCTCGCGCTGGATCGGTACACCTTCCTTGGCCTCGACCGCCTGGTGCAGGCCATCGGACCAGCGACGACCGGACAAGGTGCGACCAGTGAATTCGTCGACGATGACCACCTCGCCATCGCGAACGATGTAGTCGACATCGCGCTGGTACAGCGCAAACGCGCGCAATCCGGCATTCAGGTGATGGACGACGGAGAGGTGTGCCGAATCGTAGAGGCTGTCGTCGGCTCCGATGATGCCGTCGTCGCGCAAAAGCTGCTCGACGCTTTCCATTCCCTGTTCGGACAGATGCACCTGCTTCTGCTTTTCGTCGACGAAGTAATCGCCTTCGCTATCGTCCTTTTCCTGGCGGGTCAGGCGCGGCACCAGCTTGTTGATGCGCACGTACAACTGCGGCGATTCATCGGACGGGCCGGAGATGATCAGCGGCGTGCGCGCTTCGTCGATCAGGATCGAGTCGACTTCGTCGACGATGCCATAGTGCAGGCCGCGCTGGTAGCGCTGCTCCTTGCTAACCGCCATGTTGTCGCGCAGGTAGTCGAAGCCGAATTCGTTGTTGGTGCCGTAGGTGATGTCGGACGCATAGGCCTCGCGCTTGAGCGCGTGGTCCATGCCGGGATAGACGACGCCGACGCTCATGCCGAGGAAGCTGTAGACCTTGCCCATCCAGGCCGAGTCGCGCCGGGCCAGGTAGTCGTTGACGGTGATGACGTGGACACCCTTGCCTCCCAGCGCATTCAGATACACCGGCAGCGTTGCAACCAGGGTTTTGCCCTCGCCGGTGCGCATTTCGGCAATGCGCCCGCCGTGCAGCACCATGCCGCCAATCAGCTGGACGTCGTAGGGACGCAGTCCGAGCACGCGTCGCGCAGCTTCACGCACAGTTGCGAACGCCTCGGGAAGGAGCTGGTCCAGCTTGCGACCGGACGCCAGTTGCTCGCGTAGCTTGTCGGTCTGCGCACGCAAGGCGTTGTCATCCAGCGCCTCCATGGCCGGTTCGAGAGCGTTGATTTCGGCAACGCGCTTGTCGAGCTGGCGCAGGACGCGCTCGTTGCGGCTGCCGAACATGGATGTCATGACTCGATTGAACATGGTTTTTCTTCAGAAGGTCAGCGGGTACGGTGCACCAGCGCCGACGTTGAAAACGCGAAGGCCGCCAGCGGCGGCCCCGATCGAATGGCACCCTCCACGTGGAGGTAGGCTCGGCTGATTCAAGGTCGAAGCAGGCTTCGACCCAGGAACGCTCCCGGTATTTTAGCCGCGATTGGCGCGAGTGGAACGCACGTATGCCATCGGGTTGACCGGGCGACCATTGCGCCAGACCTCGAAATGGCAATGCGGACCGGTCGAGCGACCCGTCGAGCCGACCTTGGCGACGACATCGCTGATGTGCACGCGCGCGCCGACATCGACGACGTTGCGGGAGTTGTGCGCATAGCGGGTCATGTAGCCGTTGCCGTGATCGATCTCGACGACCTTGCCGTAACCGCTGCGGACCCCGGAATAAGTCACTACACCTTCGGCCACGGACATCACGTCTGCCCCCAGTGGCACATCGAAATCGACGCCGAGGTGGGTCGCGCGCTTGCCGGTGAACGGATCAGCACGCGTGCCATAGCCCGATGCGATATAGCCCTGCGCGACCGGCCAGCCGGTCGGCAGCAAGGCACTTTCGATACGACGATCAAGCAACATGTTTTCCAGTGCGCCCAACTCGGCTTCCTGTCTGTCGAACTGGTCACGCAGGGCAATGATGCCGTCGCTGACCGGCAAGGGTGCCGTGCTGGCTGTTTCTTCCGCACCGCCCAGCGCGGGCAGCTCGTTGAAATTGAATTCGGAGTCGTCCAGCTTGCCGACCTGGGCCAGGCGATCACCCAGCGCGTTGAGCCGCGTGGCCTGCGCTTGCAGACGGCCCAGTTGCAGCGCCAGCGCATCCATGTCGCGCTGGGCATCGGCCTCCACGCCGCCAAGGCGCGCGCGCTGGTTGTCAATCTGGGCGCGCAGTTCAACTACCTGCTGCACCGATTGGTCGGAGGGGCGCGCAAACAGCAGCGCTGCACCGAATCCGACCACGCCGAAAACCATCGTGCCGAGCACCCCTGCGCTGATCAACAGCAGCCGCCCACGCCATCCAGCGAGATCAATGTTGCGGGAAGTCCCGTGGATGTTGCGAAGGATGATGATCTTCATTGATTGTCCCGTAGCTAGTATGGTTCTTGCCATGCCGCCAATCCGTCCACGTCATCCAAGTCAGTCGCTGGGGCCTAGGCCGGCAGCGGCGTGTCTATCGCTGGACGCGCTCGCAAAGCGGGCACGCATGCTGGATGCACTGGACGACCGGCTGCGCCGATCGCTGCCCGAGGCGGTCTCCCGCGAGTGTCGACTCGCAGACTGTCGCAACGGACGGCTCGTTTTCCTGACCAGCAGCTCCCCGTGGGCGACTCGCCTGCGGTTGCACGAAGCAACCCTGCTGGCGGAAGCCCGAATCGCCCTCGACGAACGGGTAGATCGACTGATCGTGAAAGTGGCAGCACTGCCGGTCGTTCCCCACGAGCCAACAGCCCCGAAACCTCTTTCCTCCGCAGCAGGTGACTACCTGTCGATCGCTGCGGAATCCATCAAGGACCCTGAAATCAAGTCCTTGTACCTGCAACTGGCCGCCCTGGCCGAAAAACCGGATCCGTGAATCCTGGATCCTGAAAACTGTTTCTTCGTCATCATGATGATGGCGAAGGTTCCGTCGCGGCCAGCTTCGTGGCTGCCCGTCTACGGTTTCGAGAGAGTTGCCCTAGATCGCCTGGGCCGGATGTGCGTAGGAAATCGGCGCCTTGCTTTCGTCGCCGAAACTCACTTCTTCCCAAGCTTCCTTATCCGCCATCAACGTCCGCAGCAGGCGGTTGTTGAGTTCGTGGCCGGACTTGTGGCCGTAAAATGCGCCAATCAGGCTGTGTCCGAGCAGGTACAAGTCGCCGATCGCATCGAGAATCTTGTGACGGACGAACTCGTCTTCGTAGCGCAGGCCATCTTCGTTGAGTACGCGGTAATCATCGAGCACGATCGCGTTGTCCATCGATCCACCCAGCGCCAGGTTGTGCTCGCGCAGCATCTCGATGTCGCGCATGAAGCCAAAGGTGCGGGCGCGGCTGACTTCCTTGACGAAAGATGTCGTCGAGAAATCGATCTCGGCGGTAGACGTGCGCCGAGTGAACAAGGGGTGGGTAAAGTCGATCGAGAAACCAACCTTGAAGCCGTCGAAGGGTTCGAACCGCGCCCACTTGTCGCCGCTCTCGACGCGCACCGGTTTCTTGATTCGGATGAAGCGCTTGGCGGCCGATTGCTCTTCGATACCGGCCGATTGCAGCAGGAATACGAACGGCCCGGCGCTGCCATCCATGATCGGCACTTCCGGTGCCGAAAGATCAACGTAGGCGTTGTCGATGCCAAGCCCCGCCATCGCCGAGAGCAAATGCTCGATCGTCGAAATACGGGCTTCGCCCTTGACCAGGGTGCTGGACAATCGGGTGTCGCCGACGTTGTCGCAACTGGAACGAATCTCGACCGGCACGGCAAGATCGACGCGCCGAAACACGATGCCGGTATCGACCGCAGCGGGACGTAACGTCATGAACACCTTGTCGCCTGTATGCAGGCCGACACCGGTTGCTCGGATGACGTTCTTGAGCGTGCGTTGCTTGATCATGCGTGCACATACTCCTGAACGGGAGCCAAAAATTCCCGAGGGATGCTAGCACACGAAGTGGGGTCAGCAAAGCGAACCGACGTATTAAGCCGACAGAGTGTTGCAATTACGCAACATCTTAAGAGGTCGAGCAGCGATTCGTTTAGATTTCAATCGCGTGGAACTGGCAGTGACCAGAAAGCCCCCTGCCGCGACGCCACGCGGCAGGGAGCAGGGGGGCTGCTCTCTTCGTTATCAGTTATCGCGCCGGACAGCGCCCATCAATCGGCCTGACGGCGCAGGAACGCCGGGATATCGAGGTAACTGTCGGCGTTGTCCGCGGCGGTCTGCACCAACGCCGGCGCATCACCCGAAGCGGATGACGAGTCCACGCTTGCCGTGCCCAACATGCGTCCGGGCACGTCGAGGTAATCGAGTTCGCCGGTGGTTGCGTTGCGCACCGCCTTGATCGGATTGCGGTTCGGCCCTGCCGTTTCGCGGCTGGAACCGTACTGGCGTCCAGCCGCACGGTTGAGTCCGGTCGCAACCACGGTAACGCGAACTTCGTTGCGCATTTCCGGATCCAGCGCGGTGCCGATGACGACCGTCGCATCCTCGCTGGCGAATTCATGGATGACCTGGCCGATGTCCTGGAACTCGCTCATGGTCAGTTCGTTGCCAGCCGTGACATTGACCAGGATTCCGCAGGCACCAGCGAGATTCACGTCTTCCAGCAACGGATTGTTGACCGCCGCCACCGCCGCCGCCTGGGCACGATCGTCGCCGGATGCAGTGCCGCTGCCCATCATCGCCATGCCCATTTCCGACATGACAGTACGCACGTCGGCGAAGTCGACGTTGATCAGACCGGGACGCGTGATGAGGTCGGCGATGCCCTGTAC
This sequence comes from Lysobacterales bacterium, assembly GCA_038255665.1. Taxonomy (GTDB): domain Bacteria; phylum Pseudomonadota; class Gammaproteobacteria; order Xanthomonadales; family Rhodanobacteraceae; genus Dokdonella. The sequence continues at coordinate 6,526 of JBBSLA010000033.1, forward strand.
CGCACCGAGCAGCACGTCGTTGGCACTCTTGAATGCCGACAGTAACGTGACGTCGCGACCGAGCACGGTCAGCAGCTTTTCGTTCGGCACGATGATCAGCGAGTCGACGTACTGGCTCAGTTCCTCGATGCCCTTTTGCGCCACCTGCATGCGGCGGCGACCTTCGAACGGAAATGGCTTGGTGACGACGGCAACCGTCAGCACGCCCATTTCCTTCGCAAGCTGGGCCACCACGGGGGCAGCGCCAGTTCCGGTGCCGCCACCCATGCCTGCCGTGATGAAGACCATGTCGGCGCCATCGAGCAATTCGGTGATGCGTTCGCGATCTTCCAGTGCGGCTTGTCGGCCAACCTCGGGGTTGGCACCGGCGCCAAGGCCCTTGGTCACATTCGCGCCAAGTTGCAGGGTGAATTTCGCACCGCTGTTCTTCAGCGCCTGCGAATCCGTGTTCGCGCAAACGAAATCAACGCCTTCGACCTGCGCTCCCACCATGTGACTGACCGCGTTTCCGCCGCCGCCGCCTACGCCAATCACCTTGATGACTGCGTTCGGTGCCATTTTTTCGACCATATCGTACATATCCCGTCCTCCGTCGTGCTTTTAGTATTTATGCCTGTCGCCGGATATCCATTCCCGCTTCAAACCTTGCGGCTGGCGTGCCGCGGTATTGCCTGCCTGCCGCCATGGCGGGCAGTTGAAATCATTGTCAGAACTCGCCCTTGATCCAGTTCGCCAACTTCCCCCAGGTACCGCGTCCACCGACGGCAGCGCCGCCGTGGTTGCGACCGCCGGACTCGAACGAACTGCCGTAGACGAGCAAGCCCACCCCGGTGGCGTGGATCGGATTGGCTACGACGTCGGCAAGTCCGCTGACGTGGTGCGGCAAGCCGAGTCGCACCGGCATGTGAAACAGTTCCTCAGCCAGTTCCAGCGCGCCTTCCATGCGCGCTGCACCGCCAGTGAGGACGATGCCGGCTCGGACCAACTCTTCGCGGCCACTGCGGCGCAGGTCGGCCTGGACCATCTCGAAGATTTCCTCGTAACGCGGCTGCACGGCCTCGGCCAGGTTCTGGCGGGCCAGTCGGCGCGGCGGCCGATCGCCAACGCTGGGAACCTGGATGGTTTCCTCGGCGTGGGCGAGTTGCGCCAACGCGCAGGCGTAGCGAACTTTCAGTTCCTCTGCGTGCGCGGTGGGCGTGCGCATCAGGTGGGCGATGTCGCTGGTCACCTGGTCGCCGCCGATAGACAGCGACGTGGTGTGGCGCAACGCGCCACCGGTGTAGATCGCGATGTCGGTGGTGCCGGCGCCGAGGTCAACCAGGCAGACGCCCAGTTCGCGCTCGTCCTGGGTGAGCACCGCACCGGCCGATGCGACCGCCGCCGGGACCAGACGATCCACCTGCAATCCGCAGCGATTGATGCACTTGGTCAGATTCTGCACGGCGCTGGCAGCGCCACTGACCAGATGGACGTTCGCCTCCAGGCGCACGCCGGACATGCCAACCGGATTGCGGATGCCTTCCTGTCCGTCGATCAGGAATTCCTGCGCCTCGGTGTAGAGCACGCTGCGGTCGGCCGGGATGGCGATGGCGCAAGCGGAATTGCGTACGGCATCGAGATCGGATTGGGTCACTTCCTTGTCGCGGATCGGTGCCGTGCCGTGCGAGTTCTCGTCCTTGATGTGGCTGCCGGAAATGCTGGCGTAGATCGACCGGATCTGGCAGCCGGCCATCAGTTCCGCTTCCTCGATTGCGCGCTGGATCGAGTGCACGGTGGATTCGATATCGACCACCACGCCGCGCTTGAGTCCATGCGACGGATGCGAGCCGATGCCGATGATCTCGACCGCTTCGCCAGGCGAGTGTTCGCCGACGATGGCGACGATTTTCGAAGTACCAATGTCGAGACCGACGATCAGGTTGCGTTCGCCCTTGCGATTCATCATCACGCCTTGTTGACTGGTGTGGTGGGAGTCGCGCCGGCTGGCGTCGACGTGGGGGCCTCGGGTTCGCTCCAGCGCACCGAAAAACCATTTTCGTAACGCAGGTCGATGGCCGCCGGGGCCTCGCGACCAGCCGCGATTTGCGGCCAGACCTCGGTCAGGCGCTGCAAGCGGGCGTCGGTTTTTTCACTGCCGACGTCGATCACCACAGCGTTTTCCAGCAATACCTGCCAACCGCCGCGACCGGACAAACGGATTTCGCGAACCACCAATCCACTACCCGCGAACTGGCGCAGGCAGCGAACGTGAAATGCCAGCACGTCGGCGACGCGGTGGTCCGGTCCGTTCAGTTGCGGCAAGCGCTGTACAGCCGACATGTCCGGCACACGGAACAAGTCGCCCGATGTGCTGACCAGGTGGTCATCGCCCCATCGCGCATGCGGCAGTTGCTCGAACACGGTCAGCTCCAGCGTGTCGGGCCAGCGCTTGCTGGCATCGACCCGACCAACCCATGGCAACGCCATCACCGCTACTCGAACGCGCTTGAGATCGAGCGCGAAGAAACCCTTGCCAGCCTCGCTGGCGATGGCGGCACGTATCTGGTCGGCGTCGACGTGGGCGAACTCAGCCTTCAACTGCAACGAGCGCACCGGCCAGCGATCGGCGGCGAAACGCCCGCTCAGCACGCCAATGATCGGCAACGCGACCAGGCTGAGCGCGATGCCCCAGGCGATCAGCTTCATCAATAGACCGCCCCTCATCGTGGCGCTCCCTCGGCCAGGCTGGTTTCCAGGATGCGCCAGCACAGTTCGTCGAACTCGATGCCCACTGCGCGCGCCGCCTTGGGAACCAGTGAATGGTTGGTCATGCCAGGTGTCGTGTTGACCTCGAGCAGGCTGTCGTTGCCGGCGCGATCACGCATCACGTCGACTCGGCCCCAGCCCTGGCAACCGACTGCGTTGAATGCGTGCAGGGAAAGTTCCAGTACACGCGCCTCCGCGTCGCCTTCCAGTCCAGGACACAGGTACTGGGTGTCCTCGGCGACGTACTTGGCGTGGTAGTCGTAGAACTCGCCGCTGGGAACGATGCGGATCGACGGCAGTGCCACGCCGTCGAGAATGCCGATGGTCAGTTCGTCGCCGATGATCAACTGCTCGATCAACAGCTCACCGTCATGACGTGCGGCCAGATCGATGGCCGCCGGCAGGTCGGCTTTGGAAAAGACGCGACTGATGCCGACGCTGGAACCTTCGTGCGAGGGCTTGACGATGGCGGGATAGCCGATCGCCGCGATCGATGCGCCCAGATCATCGCCGCGCTGGAACGCGACATGGCGTGGCGTCGGCAGGCCGGCGGCAATCCACACCTGCTTGGTGCGCACCTTGTCCATCTCCAGTGCCGAGCCGAGCACGCCCGAACCGGTGTAAGGCACGCGCAACGATTCCAGCGCGCCTTGCAACACGCCGTCTTCGCCACCGCGACCATGCAGGATGTTGAACACGCGGGCGTAGTGGCCAGCACGCAGCGCATCGAGCAACGCCGGAATGCCGTCCACCGGATGCGCGTCGATGCCACGCGAACGCAGCGCTTCAAGCACATTCCGGCCGGAATCGAGAGACACCTCACGTTCGGCGGAATCGCCGCCAAGCGCAACGGCAACGCGACCGAACTGGCGCGGATCGTCGGTGCGCCGGGTCATTGACTCGTCTCCAGCGTGCCGAGTGCGGCCAAATCCGCCGCGCTGGTGCCGATGTCGCCGGCACCGGCGAGCAACAGCAGGTCGCCATCGCGCAACAGACCGGGCAAGGTCGTCACGAGGTCGCGCGGATGTTCGATCAAGGCGGGAGAAACTTTTCCATGCGCGCGTACCGCCCGCGCCAGCGCACGTGCATCAGCGCCCGCGATCGGATGTTCTCCTGCGGGGTAGACATCGGTCAAAACCAACACGTCTACGACCGAGAGTTCACGCGCGAAGTCGTCGAGCAGGTCGCGAGTACGCGTGTAGCGATGCGGCTGGAATGCCAACACCAGTCGACGCTCGGGCCAACCTTTGCGAGCGGCCTCGATCACGGCGGCCAACTCGCGCGGATGGTGCGCGTAGTCGTCGACCAGCATCACGCTGCCGCCGTCGACGCGCAGCATGCCGCGCGCATGGAAACGACGCCCGACGCCTTCGAATTTCGCCAACGCGGCGACCATCGCGGCGGCAGCGATGCCTACCTGCCAACCGACGCAAATCGCCGCCAATGCATTGAGGACGTTGTGTTGGCCGGGCAGGTTCAGGGTGACCGGCAATGGGGCCGGCTCGCCCGGCAGGTGCAACTGGAAGTGAGTGTGCATGCCATCGGCACGCAGGTCGGTGGCACGCACGTCGGCGTCGTCGCCAAGGCCGTAGCTGACGATGCGGCGAGGCGCGGCCTGGATAAGCGCGGCGAGTTCGGGGTCGTCGGCGCAGACCACGGCCAGTCCATAGAACGGCAGCCGGTGCACGAAGTCGTCGAACGCCTTGCGTACTCGCGCGAAATCACCGCCGTAGTTTTCGAGATGATCGATGTCGATGTTGGTGATGATCGCGATCACCGGCGACAGCAACAGGAACGATCCATCCGACTCATCCGCTTCGGCAACCAGGAATTCACCGCTGCCCAGTCGAGCGTTGGCACCGGCCGAATTGAGCCGGCCACCGATGACGAAGGTTGGATCGAAGCCGCCTTCGGCAAGCACGCTGGCAACCAGGCTCGTCGTCGTCGTCTTGCCATGCGTGCCAGCGACGGCAATGCCACGCCGGAAGCGCATCATTTCGCCAAGCATCTCGGCGCGCGGCACCACGGGGATGCGCTGTTCGCGTGCCGCCAGCAGTTCCGGGTTATCGGCGTGGATGGCGCTGGAGGTGACCACCACGTCGACATCGTTGACGTTGACGGCGGCATGGCCGTGCAACACCCGGATACCCATGCCGGACAGCCGACGCGTGGTCGCCGAATCAGCTTGGTCGGAGCCGGAAACGGCGTAACCCAGCGTGTGCATCACTTCGGCGATGCCGCTCATGCCGACGCCGCCGATGCCGACGAAATGGACGCGCTGATAGCGCTGCATGAAGGGCGCACGGGATCGCTGCACCGGCACCTGGGCGGTGGTCGCATTCATGCCGAGGGCTCCAGGCAACACTCGACGATGCGCTCGACGGCACCTGGCCGGGCAAGGCTGCGGGCTGCATTCGCCATCGCCAGTAACTTGTCACGGCTGGCGCTGGCTTGCTGGATGCGTGCAGCCAGCGATTCTGGCGCGAGTTCCGCTTCGGAAATGATCGTAGCCGCGCCAGCGTCGACCAGGACTTTTGCGTTGCGCGTCTGGTGGTCGTCGACCGCCTGCGGAAACGGCACCAGTACGGCGCCCAATCCCGCCGCCGACAGTTCGGCAATGGTCAGCGCGCCAGCACGACAAACGGCAAGGTCAGCCCAGGCATAGCTGTCGGCCATGTCCTCGATAAAGCTGACCACACTCGCGTTGACAGCAATGTCGCGATAGGCGCGCCGCACGTCATCGATGTCACGACTGCCGCACTGGTGGCGAACTTCAAAACGGCCCGCCGGCAAGGTCGCCAAGGCACGTGGCAGCATCTTGTTCAAACTGCTTGCGCCCTGGCTGCCACCGAGCACGAGCAGGCGCAATTGCCCGCTGCGGCCGCTCATCCGTTCCATCGGAGTGGCCAGCTCGGCGATGCTGCGCCGAACCGGATTGCCGACCCATTCCGCACCTTCGTTGTGGAACACGTCGGGAAAGCCGGTCAGGCTGTGCCGCGCCAATTTCGACAGCAGTCGATTGGTCACGCCAGCCACGCTGTTCTGTTCGTGGACGATCACCGGGATTCGCGCCGTCCAGGCCGCAATACCTCCGGGCGCAGCGGCGTAGCCGCCCATCGACAACACGCTGCGCGGCGCATGCTTGCGCAACACCCGGCGGGCCTGGATGACGGCGCGCACCAGGCGCAGCGGTGCGAGCAATCGCGTGACCAGATTCTTGCCACGCACGCCGGCGAAGTCGATCGTCTCCAGCTTGATCCGTTGCGCCGGCACCAGGCGATTTTCCATGCCGGTGCGTCCACCCAGCCACACCACAGGCACGTCGCGGTCGCGCAAGGCCTGCGCGACGCTAAGTCCCGGGAAGATGTGACCGCCGGTGCCGCCAGCCATGATGAGGACGGGGCTGTTCATCGACGTGCCACCTCGACCGGCGCCAACATCGCGGCGGCCGCGGGTGGCGCTGCATCGGCCAACGCTTCGGCGAGACTGATTTCATAGCTGCAGCGCGCGAGCAGGCCGATGGCGACGCAGGTCATCATCACGCTCGATCCGCCGGAGCTGATCAGCGGCAGGGTAAGGCCCTTGGTCGGCAACACGCCGAGGTTGACGCCGATCGACACCAGCGCCTGCAAGCTGATCATCAAGGTGATGCCGAACGCGCAATAGCCGGCGAACTTGTGGCCCACGTTCACGCCACGCGCACCGATGCTGAAGCCGCGCGCTGCCAGCCATGCGTACAACGCCAGCACGACGATGATGCCGGCCAGCCCGAGTTCTTCCGCGATCACCGCCATGATGAAATCGGTGTGCGCTTCGGGCAGGTAAAAAAGCTTCTGCACCGAGCCGCCAAGGCCGACCCCGAACCATTCACCGCGACCGACTGCGATCAAGGCCTGGGTCAACTGGAAGCCATCGTTGTAAGGATCGGCCCAGGGATTGAGGAACGAGGTCAGTCGCTTGATGCGGTATTCCTCGAACATCGCCACCCACACCAATAACGGCAGCGTCGGCAGCACCAACAGCAGCAGGTTGCGCAAACGCGCACCGCCCAGCCAGATCATGCCGAGGGTGACCGCAAGGATCAGGGTCGCACTGCCGAAGTCCGGCTGCGCCAGCAACAGCACAACGAAGATGCCGGCAATGCCCAGCGGCTTCAGTACACCGGTCACGCGTAGTTGCAGGTTGTCCTTGTGGCGAACGAGATAGCCGGCCATGTAGGCGATCAGGAAGAGCTTGACCGCCTCGACCGGCTGGAATCCGGAAATGCCCAGGTGCAACCAGCGCCGCGCGCCGTTGACGCGCATGCCGATGCCCGGCAGGAACACCAGCAGCAACAAGACAATGCCGAACAGCAGCAGGTACGACGCATTGCGCTGCAACCACTGCAGCTCCACTTTCGCGGCCGCGATGGCAAGGCCAAGGCCCATCGCCACGAACACCAGGTGGCGCTTGAGGTAGTAGAACTCGCCGATTTTCTGACCCGAGGCAACCGCGACGGAGCTGGACGCCACCATCACGATGCCCAGGCATGCCAACGCAACCGCCGCGACGATCAAGCCGGTGTCGTAGTGGCCTTGAACGTCGACATGGCGTCGTGCCTGTGCCCCGCCTGGCATGTTGACGAAGAGCATCTCAGCGCACCTTCAAGGTAGCGAGACCGACCAGCACCAGCACGACGCTGATGATCCAGAAGCGCACGATCACGCGCGGCTCGGGCCAGCCTTTGAGTTCGTAGTGGTGATGGATCGGCGCCATCCGGAACACGCGCTTGCCGGTCAATTTGAAGCTGGCGACCTGGATCACCACCGACGCGGTTTCCATCACGAACAGGCCGCCCATGATCAGCAGCACGATTTCCTGGCGCACGATCACGGCGATGGTCGCGAGTGCTGCGCCGATCGCCAGCGCGCCGACATCACCCATGAATACCTGCGCCGGGTAGGTGTTGAACCAGAGGAAGCCGAGACCGGCTCCCGCCATCGCGCCGCAAAACACCGACAGTTCGCCGGCGCCGGGAATGTAGGGAATGGCCAGATACGCCGAAAACTTCGCATTGCCGGCCAGCCAGGCAAACACGCCAAGGCCGCCGGATACCAGCACGGTCGGCATGATGGCGAGTCCGTCGAGGCCGTCGGTCAGGTTCACCGCGTTCGAGAAGCCGGCGATCATCAGGTAGGCCAGCGGGATAAACAGCAATCCGAGCGGCACTGCAACATCCTTGAACAAGGGCAGGTAGAGCGCCGTTTCCGTCGGCGTGTTTGCGGTTTGGAACAGGACGACGGCAACGACCAGTCCGAACACCGTCTGCCAGAAATATTTCCAGCGCGCGATCAGGCCACGGCTGTCTTTCAGCACCAGCTTGCGATAGTCGTCGACGAAACCGATCGCACCGAATGCGAGGGTGACGCCGAGCGTGATCCAGATGTAGCGGTTGCCAAGGTCGGTCCACAGCACCGTCGACACGGCGACTGCGATGATGATCAGCGCGCCGCCCATCGTCGGCGTGCCGGCCTTCACCAAGTGGCTCTGCGGGCCGTCGCTGCGGATTACCTGGCCCGCCTTGATGTCGGTCAGCTTGCGGATCACCGCGGGACCGGCGATCAGCGACACGGACAACGCCGTCAGCGCCGCCATGATCGAGCGGAACGTCAGATACTGGAACAGGTTGAAGCCGCTGATCCAGGCCTTCATCAGTTCTGCAAGCTCAAGCAGCATGGGCATTCCCCTCGCTGGCGAGCAATGCATTGACAACCTTGTCCATCGCCGACGAACGCGATCCCTTGATCAGTACGGTGGTGCCGTCTTCCAACAGCGGTCGCAGCGCGGTAATCAACTCGTCCTGGCTTTCATGCAGGAATGCCACGCCGTCGAAGGCGCGGACCGCGAACGCACTCAGTTCACCGACCGCGTGCAATTGGTCGATACCGGCATCGGATGCACGCGCGCCAACCTGCTCGTGCAGTGCATCGGCGTCGGGTCCAAGTTCCTTCATGTCGCCCATCACCAGGACGCGGCGACCGCGCTTGTCGGCAAGCGTCGCGATGGCAGCGGCGAACGAACCCGGGTTGGCGTTGTAGCTGTCGTCGATGATGGCTGCGCCGCTTGCGTGCTTTCGCGCAGCGAGGCGACCGGCGACCGGTGCTGCCGATTCCAGTCCCGTCTTGATCGTCGCCATCGGCACGCCGAGCGCGGACGCGATTGCGGCAGCCGCCAACGCGTTGCAGATGTTGTGGACGCCCGGCAGGGAGAGCTTTACCGAAGCCGATTCCGCGCCCATCACGATGCGGAATGAGCCTGCCGGCTCGCCAGCGACTTCGCAACGCACATCGGCATCGGCTGCAAACCCGTAACGAATCATGCGGCGCGATCCGGCCAGTCCGATGAAGTAGTCGGCGTAGCCATCGTCGGCGTTGATCACGGCCATGCCATCTGCTGGCAATGCGCTGATGATCGCGCCCTTGGTTTGCGCCACGCCGGCGAGATCGCCCAAGCGTTCCAGATGCGCGGCAGCGACGTTGTTGACCAAACCGACATCGGGTCGCGCGATCGACGTGAGGTATTCGATGTCGCCGGGTTTTCCGGCGCCCATCTCGAACACCGCGAACTGCGTGTCGCTCGGCATTGCGAGCACACTCAGCGGCAGTCCGATCTCGTTGTTGTAATTGCCACTGTTGACGTGGGTGCGACCGTGCAGGGCGAGGATCGCCGCTGTCAGCGTCTTCACCGTGGTCTTGCCGTTGGAGCCGGTGACCGCCACGACCTTGGCCGCGCTACGTTGGCGCATCGCGGCAGCAAGACGACCCAACGCACGCTCGGTGTCGTCGACCACGACTTGCGGCAGCTCGATGTCGACTTCGTGATCGACCATTCCGCCGCAAGCGCCCGCTATCATTGCCGCGCCAACAAAGTCGTGTCCATCGAAGTGTTCGCCGCGCAAGGCGACATAAAGCGTACCCGGCGTCAGCGAGCGGCTGTCGGTCGCTACCCCGTTGATGGCGCTGTCGGCACCGATCAGGCGGCCTTGCGTTTGCATTGCCACGTCGCTGAGTCGCAGCTTCATGCCTGCGCTCCTGCGGCGGCGCGTGCAATGACGCGATCGTCGAACGGCAGGCGCTGTTCGCCTATTTCCTGATAGGTCTCGTGGCCCTTGCCGGCAATCAACACGATGTCCCCGGCACGCGCAGCCATGGCAGCGAGATGGATGGCGCGTTCACGGTCGCGCTCGACCATCGCGCGTTCCGGATGTCTGAATCCTGCCGAAATCTGGGCGACGATTTCATCGCCGCTTTCGCTGCGCGGGTTGTCGTCGGTGACGATCACCGCGTCGGCAAGACGTTCGGCGACCTCGGCCATCTGCGGTCGCTTGCCCTGGTCGCGATCGCCACCGCAGCCGAAGACGCAAATCAACTTGCCAGCGCAGTGTGCGCGCAGGCTGGTCAATGCCTGTTCGAGCGCGTCAGGCGTGTGGGCGTAGTCGACCACCAGTACCACGTCACCGGCGTCAATCCGGTTCATGCGTCCGGCGACGGGTTCAAGCCGTGGCAGGGTCTCGACAATCTCATGAAAGGCGATGCCCGACTGCGCCAGGCAAGCGACCACGGAGAGCAGATTGGCCACATTGAAGCGACCGAGCAGGCACGAATCGACCTCGGCACTGCCCCACGGCGAGCGCAAATGGAAATGCAGACCTGCCCCATCGCTGCGCACGTTGCTGGCAGCGATGTCTGCGTCTGCGTTGTCGATGCCGTAGCTCAGTGCCGCCACGCCGCCCGGAAGTTGCCCAAGCAGAACGCGACCAAACGCATCATCGATATTGATGATCGCGGTAGCGAGCGACGGCCACTGGAACAGTCGCGCCTTGGCGGCGGCGTAGCTGTCCATGTCACCGTGATAATCCAGATGATCGCGGCTCAAATTGGTGAACACGGCTACGTCGAATTCGACCGCGTTGACGCGGCCCTGCTCGAGCGCGTGTGACGACACTTCCATCGCCACGTCGCTGACGCCGGCATCGCGGAAATCGGCGAATAGACCTTGCAATTCGATCGCCTCGGGCGTTGTCCGCTCACCAGCGGCAATCGCGCCATGGCGGCCCGCGCCGAGCGTACCGATGCTCGCCACGTTGCGTCCGTTAAAGCTGAGCGCCTGGGCGAGCAGTTGCACGGTCGAGGTCTTGCCGTTGGTGCCGGTGATGCCGACCACGTTCATCGATGCCGTCGGGTTGCCGTGCCAACGTGCGGCGATCTCGCCCAGTTGCTGGCCGAGCGCATCGATGCCAATTGTTGGCAGCGTCGCGTCATTCGAATCAATCGGTGTTTCGGCAAGAATCGCGATGGCTCCGTTCCGCTCCGCGCGCAGTGCGAACGCGATGCCGTGCTGGCGCGTGCCACGCAAGGCGACGAACGCATCGCCTGGTTGCACCTTGCGCGAATCCAGTTGCAGGCCGCTCACGCAGATTTGCGCAGCATCGCCAAGTACGCCGACGCCGGCGCGTCCGGCCAGCAACTCGAGCAGGGTCATCGAAGGCGGCGTCATCGACTGCGGGCTCATCGAAGGCGGGATTTTCGACGGCCCGCTCATTGCGGCACGCCTTCTTCGTAGTTGGGTTCGTCTGGCGCGTAGTCCGGCGCGGCGCTCTTCGAATTGATCGGCTGGCCACTTTCCGGCGCATTCGCGTACCAGTGCTGCACGTTGTCCGGTGCCACGTTGAGCAAGCGCAACGCGCCGTCCATCACCTTGCTGAACACCGGCGCGGAAACCAGGCCGCCGTAATACGCGCCGCCCTTGCCGCTGCCGGGATCGTGGATCACCACAACCCCGACCAATCGCGGATTGCTGGCCGGCACAACACCGGCGAACAGCGAGATATAGCGGTTCTCGTAACCGCCTTTGCTGAACTTGCGCGAGGTGCCGGTCTTGCCGGCAACGCGGTAATTCGGGATCGCCGCGCGCAACGCCGAACCTTGTGGACTGACCACCGTTTCCAGCATCGCGATCATCTCGTCAGCCACCTTGGCGTCGACGATCTGCTTGTCGGGATTGGCGTTATCCTTCAGGAACGTCGGCGGACGCAGCCGACCATGATTGGCCAGTACGGAGTAAGCCTGGGCCAGTTGCAGCGGGGTGACGTTGAGTGCGTAACCGAACGAGATGGTCGCTTTCTGGAACGCGCCCCAACTCTTGCCGATGGGCAGGAAGCCGGGCGATTCGCCGGGGAATCCGCTGCCGGTGATCTCGCCGAAACCAACCCCGCGCAGCACGTTGTAGAACTCTTCATTGCTGATCGATAAGGCGATCATCGCGGCACCGACGTTGCTCGACTTGGTGATCACTTTGGTGACGTCGCCACGGCCGTAGTTGTGGATGTCGCGGACCGGATTGCCGGCCACCATCATCATCCCGGCCGACATGTCGACCGGCGTCGTTGGCGTCCACTTGCCGCTGGCCAGCCCGGCGGTGACGGTGAATGCCTTCATCGTCGAGCCGGGCTCGACCACGTCGGTGACGGCGCGGTTGCGACGGTGCGACGGGTCAGCGTTGCTGCGCGTGTTCGGGTTGAACGACGGCTGGTTGACCATGGCCAGGATTTCGCCGTTGGTCACGTCCATGATCACCATCGAACCCGACTGCGCGTTGTGCTCGGTAATCGCGCTCATCAGCTCGCGGTAGGCCAGGTACTGGATGCGGCGATCAATCGACAGAACCAGGTCGTGGCCGGGTTGTGCCTCGCGTACCAGTTCGACGTTTTCGACCACCTGCCCGCGCAGGTCGCGAATGACGCGCTTGACGCCAGGTGTGCCGACCAGCCAGTTGTCGAACGCCAGCTCCAGCCCTTCCTGGCCGCGATCGTCAATATTGGTGGTGCCGAGCACGTGCGCCATCACCTCGCTGCTCGGATAATAGCGACGGAATGCGCGCTCGCTGGCGACGCCGGGAATGCGCAGCTTCAAGAGCGCGTCGGCAGTGTCTGGATCGACCGGGCGCTTGAGGTAAATGAATTCCTTGTCCGACCGTTGCACGAGGCGCTGTGTCAATCCATCCAGATCCAGCGCCAGCGCGTTCGCCAGCTCGGGCAGGCGTTCACGATGCTCCAGCAGTTCCTTCGGATTGGCCCAGATCGCATCGACCGGCGTCGACACCGCCAGCGGTTCGCCGTTGCGATCCAGGATGCTGCCGCGCGACACCGGAATCGGGATGTCGCGCAGGTAGCGCGAATCGCCTTCGCCCTGGTAGAAATCGCTGCGCAGCACTTGCAGGTCGACCGCGCGCACGACCAGCGCTGCCGTCGAAAAGCCGAGCACGGCAACCACCGTGTAGATGCGCGTGCGCAGGTTGACCGGTCGCAGGCGCTTGCTCATCGCGGCTGCCGCTGGATGAGGATCGATTCCGCAGCGCTCGGCGACACCATGCCGAGCCGTTCACGGGCGATCTGTTCGATGCGATTGTTTTCGGCCTGGGTTGCCTGCTCAATCTGCAGCCGGCCGAACTCGAAATTGAGGTCGTCACGTTCGTTGCTGAGCCGGGTCAACTCGACGAACAGGCGCCGGCTTTCCTGGCGCGCATGGACCACGCCCAGCGAGGTGCCAATGAGGCCACCGAGCAAGGCCGAGAACACGACGACGCGGCCGATCACGCGTCGTACTCCCGCACTTTTTCGGCGACCCGCAACACGGCGCTGCGCGAGCGAGGGTTGCGGGTAGTCTCGATTTCGTCGGCAAATTGCGCCTTGCCGACGGCGATCAATTCCGATTCGGGTTGCGCCGGTTGCGGCAGGCCACGGCGCACGATCGGCACTTCCACCTGCGCCTTGATGAAGCGCTTCACTGCGCGATCTTCCAGCGAATGAAAGCTGATCACCGCGAGTCGTCCGCCCGGCTTCAGTCGCGCCAGTGCTGCCCGCAAGCCACGCTGCAACGCGCCCATCTCGTCGTTGACGTGGATGCGCAAGGCCTGGAACGTGCGCGTCGCCGGATGCCGGCCCTTGTCGCCGTATCCAATCGTCTTCGCAACCAACTCGGCCAGTTGCGACGTCGTTTGCAGCGCTTCGGTTTGCCGCGCGGCGCCGATCGCCCGCGCGATGCGGCGACTGCGGCGTTCGTCGCCGTAGTTCCAAAGCACGCCCGCGATGGTTTCTTCATCGGCATCGGAAAGGAACTCGGCGACACTGCGGCCCGAGCCGGGATCCATGCGCATGTCGAGGGGACCATCGGCCATGAAACTGAAGCCGCGCTTCGCGTCGTCCAGTTGCGGTGACGACACGCCAAGATCGAGCAGCACGCCGTCAAGCTGCGTTTCCGTTTCAGGCCAATCCGCCAGCTCAGCAAAGTTGCCCTGGCGGATCGATACGCGCGGGTCGCTGGCGAACGACCGCAGCGCGCTGGCGATCGCTTCGGGATCGCGGTCCATCAGCAGGAGGCGGCCATCGGGACCCAGCCGCTTCAGCATCTCGCGCGCATGCCCGCCACGACCGAAGGTGCCATCCAGGTATGTGCCGTCATTTTTCAGCCGCAAACCCTCCATCACCTGCGAAAGCAGCACCGGGACATGTGTGAACAGGTCATCTTCATTCACCCTGCCGTGCTCCAGTCCATCCACCGTCATTACATCCGCAGGTCCAGCATTTCCTCGGTGAGTTGCTCTTCGCTGATCGTTTCGCGGATCGTCGCCAGATGCGCCGCCTCGCTCCACAACTCGAACTTGTTGCCCATGCCCAGCAGCACCGCTTTTTTTTCAAGCGCGCAGGCGCTGCGATGGCTGGCCGGGATGGAAATGCGTGCGTTGCCATCCAGCTCCACATGCGCCGCCGCACCCACCAACTTGCGCTGCAACTTCTGCAAGGCCTGGCGAACGGCGACGCCGCGCATGCCATTGACCTGGTCTCGAACCGACTCCCACTCCCCTTCCGGGAAGATCCACAACGAGCCTTGCTCAAAGGGGTTGTAGGTGATCACCAGACGGTTCGTGCACTCACGCGCGACGACATCGCGGTACGCTGCCGGAATGGCAATGCGTCCCTTGTCGTCCAGCGTGATGGCGGTCTCGCCCTGAAACATGATCGACCCCCCTTGCTCCACCAAAAACCACGATTCTCCACAGTGTCCCACAATAGGGCCGCCGATCCGGCACTGTCAAGGAAATTCGGGGCGGATTGCGGGCGAGTTCGCGACGCGGAGATGGCTCGTTTTCAGTGATCCCTCGTGAGGGCATTTCGAGTGGCCACGAAAAGGCGCAAACGCCCGTGCTCCGACATGAACGACCTACCGCCTCAGTTTGTTCTCAAACTGGATTGCTCGACGTACGTGCATGAGCTGGAACGGTGCGTGAGCCGCTACGTCGCCGTTTTGCGCCTGGCAGCGAGCAACCCACCAAGAGCGAGGCGTCTGATGAACCGAGTATCGATAGTCCTGCTGTCCATGTTGTCGCCGATGCCCCTGTTTACGTGGAGCAACGCGGCGATGGCCAATCCGCCGGGTCCATGCCCTGATCAGGTTTTGGGACACGGGTTCGATGGCACGCCCGCGGTCGTGTGTCCGAGCACGTAGTGGTCTTGGACTGTTTCGGCAGATTCGCGACCAGTTTTGGCACGCTCACCGCAGTTCCGGACCAGCCATTCGTCTGGAACATTCGTAGCAACCGTGCCGCTGCGCCGATTGCATATCAGTTCGCTGGATCACCGTTTTCAGTATTCAAGGAAGCCAACGGATTGAGCGACCAGCGCCTCGGGCGTCGACAGTTCTTTCAATAGGCGACCACTATTCCAGCGCATTTCGCTCGATCAAGGTGCCCTGCCGAGTGGTGGTTGTCGCATTCCCGGTGCTGGCGTATGTTACGGCGCTGCGCGGCCGACCTGGTTGCGTGAAGGGTGGCAACGGCGCTTGCCGTTGCATGGGGAAATAATCGCGACTGGGGCGACAACCGATGGCAATGTGGCGGCAACTGACCGCAATAAAGCAGGTCGAAACGGCGTTTATCGGGGAAAACGAACTGGATCGATCGCTGGGACCATGGGCGCTCACCGCGCTTGGCACCGGCGCGATCATCGGCACCGGCATCTTCGTGCTGACCGGTGTCGCCGCGGCAAACAACGCCGGCCCGGCATTGATGTTGTCGTTCGTTGTCGCTGCAGCCGTCTGCGGACTGGCCGCGCTTTGCTACGCAGAATTCGCTTCGTTGATCTTGGCTTCGGGGTCGGCCTACCGGTTGTGCCTACCTGATCTACAGCCTTCCGGTCGATACCTGTGCTGGGCGACCCTCGGCTTCATCATCTACTTCGCCTACGGCTACCGGCATAGCAAGCTGCGTGGTCCGGCACCGTAGGGATGCTCTGAACAAAACATCGCGGGAACGCTCTGGTTTACCCTGTAGCGGCTTCGCCCTTCCATGATCGTCCAGCAACGGGGCTGATCGGCCCCGTTGTCGCTGGTTGCCAGCACGGTCGATCCACCTGATACCTCAGCCACCGAGAGAGCGCCAATGACACCTGGCAAAGCCTTTGTTTCCCTGTTCCGTCGTCTTCCGGTGGTTTTCGCCGGCTTGCTCGCGACCCCGCTGGCCTTTGCGGCCGAAGGCGCAGACGACCGCATCAATGCGATCTTCGCACCCGTCGCCAATGCGATATCGGCGGTGGTGTTCTATCCGATCCCGCTGGGCGGCGAGGCGACGATGCCGGCGATGGTGCTCTGGCTGATCATCGCGGCGACGTTCTTCACCATCTACTTCCGCTTCATCAACTTGCGCGGTTTCAAACAGGGCCTGCGCCTGATTCGCGGCGACTATTCGCATCGGCACGACGCGGGCGAAGTGACCCACTTCCAGGCACTGTCAACGGCACTTTCCGGCACGGTGGGCCTCGGCAATATCGCCGGTGTCGCCATCGCCATCAGCATCGGCGGGCCGGGTGCCACGTTCTGGATGATCGTCGCCGGCTTCCTCGGCATGAGTACCAAGTTCGTCGAGTGCACGCTCGGCGTGAAGTATCGCCGCGAAAACCCCGATGGCAGCGTGTCTGGCGGCCCGATGCATTACCTCAGCCGAGGAATCGCCGAACACCATCCCAAGCTCGCCGGTTTCGGCAAGGTGCTGGCCGTGCTGTTCGCAATCTGCTGCATCGGCGGTTCGCTCGGCGGCGGCAACATGTTTCAGATCAACCAGACCTTCCAGCAGTTCGTCAACATCAGCGGAGGCGAAAGCAGCGTGCTGGCCGGTAACGGGTGGTTGTTCGGCCTGGTGATGGCCGTGCTGGTTGGCATGGTGATCCTGGGCGGCATCAAGTCGATTGCCCGGGTCACCGGCAAGCTGGTGCCCTTCATGGCGATTCTTTACCTGGTGTGCGGCATCTACATCATCATCGCCGATTTCGCCAACGTACCTGCCGCGTTCCAAGCCATCTTCGCAGGCGCCTTCACACCGGAAGCCGGCTACGGCGGCTTCATCGGCGTGCTGATCCAAGGCTTTCGTCGCGCTGCATTCTCAAACGAAGCCGGTATCGGTTCCGCAGCCATCGCGCACGCGGCCGTGCGCACCAAGGAGCCGATCACCGAGGGCCTGGTCGCACTCTGGGAACCCTTCATCGACACCGTCGTCATCTGCACCATGACCGCCGTGGTCATCGTCATAACCGGCATGTACCAACAGCAAGGCATCGGCGATGGGGTCGCGCTGACCTCGATGGCCTACTCGTCCGTGCTGCCGTGGTTCCCGTACCTGCTGACCCTCGCCGTCTTCATGTTCGCGTTCTCCACGATGCTGGCTTGGTCATACTACGGCGAAAAATCGGCGTGCTACCTGTTCGGCGAATCCAGGGCCGTAGCGATCGGCTACAAACTGTTGTTCTGCGCGTTCATCGTCATCGGCGCGGCCAGCAACCTCGGCGCGGTGGTGGATTTCTCCGATGCGATGATCTTCGTGATGGCACTGCCAAATGTGATCGGCTTGTACCTGCTGGCACCGGTAGTCAAGCGCGAACTCGCCAGCTACATGTCGCGCGTCAACAGCGGCGAGATTCGCAATTACAGGCACAACCCGCTGGCCGCGGACGAGGCCTGAGGCGAGGTTTCGCGCCTTTCTTCCCTGTCCCTGCGGGACAGGGCGGCGCGCTGTACTCCCTTCTCCCGTCGGGAGAAGAGCCTGCCCCGGACTTGATCCGGGGGTCGGGGATGAGCGTCCGGTGCCACTCTCGATGTCGTTTGGCGTTTGGCCGTTTGGCCGTCTAGACGTCTAGACGTCCATGGCTCGACTGCCGCCTTGTTCTCTTGTCGGCTGCCGCCGGACTGGTCAAGCGTTTCTCTCGCCTGCCGGCGAGCGAGCCACCTTTCTGCTCGCACAGAAACATGGCCCAAAGATGCGCCCGTGGCGGGTCGGTCGCGCGATGAATCCGCACGACTACGCGAGCTGGCTACGGGGTTCGCTGAAGGCGCATCCCTGCACCTGCAGCGAACTGACCGAATCCATTCGGCCGCCCTTCGGGCTTTCCTGCGCCATCTCGCCTCCCCGAAACGGGAGACAGGTCAACAGCAGCACAGCGCAGCGCGCTGCGCTGTGCCTTTGACCCACCCGCCCGTTCCTGTCGGCAAGTGCTGGACGGAAAAGCCGCTTGCGGGCCACGCGAGGGATCGCGTGGCTTCGGCTGCGGCACAGGATGTGCCTTCAGCCGAACCCGGCCAGTGCTTGCGCAGTCGTGCGGCTTCACCGCACGACCGACAGGCC
>JBBSLA010000034.1:0-24760 GCA_038255665.1 Lysobacterales bacterium
ACACGAGCCGAACGCATCAAGCGTGTCGGTCGCACACAACTTCGGAATCGCGATGCCCCTTTGCGAAGCGGCGCGCATGACCGATGTTCCTGCGGCGACGGTCATTTCGACACCGTCGATGGTGAGCGTGACCGTGTCGGTTGCAGCACCTTCCGCAGACCGGCGCGGCGCGGGAGTGCCCCAATCGACTTCGTTTATTGCGCGCATTCGCGCTCTCCTTGCTTTCTCGCTTCGCGTCGGCTGGCGCGCGCTTTTCTCCCTTCTCCCCACGGGAGAAGGTGGCGCAACGCGCCGGATGAGGGTCCGGCTCTTGTGCAACCTCCCTCTGCTGCGAAGATTTCATCTTCGCTTTGATTGGCCGCCGCCATTCTGGTCAAGCGTATGGTTCGGCTGCCGCCGACCCAGTCACTTTTCTGCTCGCACAGAAAAGTAACCAAAAGATGCGGCCCGATGGCCCGTCGCCCGCACGATGAAACCGTGCGGGTTCGCAAGCCCTGGCCGGGTTGGGTTGAAGGCGCATCCCTGCGCCTGCAACCCAATCCGCGCGATCCCTCGCGCGTCCCGCAAGCGGCTGATCCGTCCAGTACTTGCCGACAGGAACGGGCGGGTGAGTCAAAGTCAAAAGTACTCGCCGCTAGCGGCGACCTTACGCAGCGCAGGCGCTGCGTGCTCTTGACCTTCATCCCGTTTCGGGGAGGCGAGGTGGCGGAGAAAAGGCCCGCAAGGTGGCCCGAAGGGATTCGGGTCAGTTCGCTGTCAGCACAAGGATGTGCTGTCAGCGAACCCCGGAGCCAGCTCGCGTAGTCGTGCGGCTTCACCGCACGACCGACCCGCCACGGGCGCATCTTTGGGCCATGTTTCTGTGCGAGCAGAAAGGTGGCTCGCTCGCCGGCAGGCGAGAGAAACGCTTGACCAGATTGGCAATAGCCAACAAGGGAGAAAGGCAACCGCAAACGCCAGATCAAAATGGGTCCCCGCTTTCGCGGGGATGACGAGCGAGATGGAGTGCTGAACCAGACTGGCGTTCACCATCAACAAGCGCGAGCGCACACGGTTAGGCCGTCTGGCGACAGCAAGACAAGAAAAAAAGGCGAAGCCGCGATAGGCTAGCGGGCCACCGCACGACCAATCCGATGTCACCGATCGACCAAACATTCGCTGCACCCGAGCGCGAGGTGCTGACCCCGAGCCTGCTTAATCGTCATGCGCGTGAGTTGATCGAGGACGTCTTCCATTCGATCTGGATCGAGGGCGAGCTGTCGAACGTGTCGCGACCGGCCTCCGGCCACATCTATTTCACGCTGAAGGATGCTGGCGCACAGGTACGAGGTGCCTTGTTCAAGTCGCGCACGTTCGGCATGCGTTTCAAGCCGGTCGATGGCATGCAGGTGCTGGTGCGCGGCAAGGTCAGCCTTTACGAGGCGCGCGGCGAGTTCCAGTTGATCGCCGAACACATGGAGCCGGCTGGCGAAGGTGCATTGCAGCGCGAGTTCGAACGGCTCAAGGCGCGCCTCGCCGCCGAAGGCTTCTTCGATGCCGCACTGAAGCGACCGCTGCCGGCGTGGCCGCGCCGGATCGGCGTGATCACGTCGCCCAGCGGTGCGGCAATTCGCGACGTGCTGAGCGTGCTGGCGCGTCGTTTCCCGTTGGTGGAAGTCGATGTGTTGCCGGTTCCCGTGCAGGGGCGTGATGCACCGGCCGCCATCGTCGCGATGTTGCGAGCGGCAAACCTGGCTGCGCGTCACGACGTGTTGCTACTCACCCGCGGCGGCGGTTCGCTGGAAGACCTCTGCGCTTTCAATGACGAAAGCGTTGCCCGCGCCGTGCGCGCGAGCATGATCCCCGTGGTCGCTGCGGTGGGCCATGAAATCGACTTCAGCATTGCCGAGTTCGCCGCCGACTTGCGCGCCGCCACGCCATCGGCCGCCGCGGAATTGCTGGTGCCTGAGCGCGATGCCTTGTTGCGGCAACTGGGCGATGCACGACGCAGCGTGTTGCGTGCGCAAGGTCGACGGATCGAAACGCTGGCGCAGCGCGTTGATCACCTGCAGGCGCATCTGGTCGCCCGCCATCCGCGCAACCAACTGATGCAAACGCGACAACGCTTGCAGGGGTTGCGGGGGCGTCTGGTGCAGATCAGCGAGCGGCGCAGCGAACAGCGTCTCGCGCGTGTCGGCCATTTGCTGGCACGACTGCGTGGAGTGTCGCCGCAGCCGCGCGTCGCGCAAATCCGCGCGCGTTTGCACACCCTTGCCGCGCAACTGCGAGCCCTCACGGCTACGCGGGTGGATCGTCAGCGCGCGCACCTGCTTGAACTCGCGCGGGGGCTGAATGCGGTCAGTCCGTTGGCGACGCTGGAGCGTGGCTACGCGATCCTGCTCGATCCGACGTCCGGTACGACATTGCGCACGATCAGCGTGATCAGACCAGGCGATGACATCAAGGCTCGCCTGGTCGATGGCAGTGTCGACCTGCGCGTGTTGAAGGTATCCGCTGCCGACACCAACTCGTAACGGACCTCGACTACGAAATCCTTCCATGCAACAGCGCTCCCTTGGCAACTCCGATATTTCCGTCACGCCGCTCGCGTTTGGTGGCAACGTTTTCGGCTGGAGCGCTGACCGGGCAGCATCTATGCGGCTGCTCGATCGCTGCGTCGACCTTGGCATCAACCTGATCGACACCGCCGACATGTATTCGGACTGGGTGCCGGGGCATTTCGGTGGGGAATCCGAATCGATCATCGGCGATTGGCTGAAGAAATCGGGCCAGCGCGACAGCGTTGTCATAGCGACCAAGGTCGCCAAGCTGAAGTCGCGACCGGGACTGTCGCCGGCCAACATCACGGCGGCAGTTGACGATTCGTTGCGTCGTCTCCGCATCGAGCGTATCGACCTCTACCAGGCGCACGAAGACGACGACGGCGTGCCGATGGAAGACACTCTTGGCGCATTCTCGCGACTCATCGAGCAAGGCAAGGTTCGGGCGATTGGCGCGTCGAATTTCCGCGCTGATCGACTGGCCGAAGCGCTGGCAATCAGCGAAAAGCATGGTCTGCCCCGCTACGAAACCCTGCAGCCCGGCTACAACCTGATGGACCGTGCCGACTACGAAGCCGAACTGGAACCACTGATCCGCAATAAAAACCTTGGCGTGATCAGCTACTTCTCACTGGCCAAGGGATTTCTCACGGGCAAGTACCGCAGCGAGGCCGATCTTTCCAAGAGCAAAGCGCGCGGCGACGGCGTGAAGGAATACCTCGACGCGCGTGGCATGCGCGTACTGGACGCGCTGGACGCAGTCGCGGAGCAACGCGGCGCTAAACCGGTTCAGGTGTCCCTGGCCTGGCTGATGGCTCGGCCCGGCATCACCGCTCCGATTGCCAGTGCCACCTCGGTCGAACAGCTCGACGAGCTCGCCGGGGCAATGACGCTGGACTTGACCGACGGCGACATCGCTTCGCTGGACCGGGCCAGCGCCAGCTGACGATGCCGGGAAGTTGCACAGGTTTGCTGAACGTGTGCATCCGATCGGTTTGGTAACCGGCAAGGCGCCATATAAGCTGGCTGACCCCCCGCGCTGGCTCCATTGATGCTGAACCGATCCTCCCTGGTTGTCGTTGCGATGCTGTTGGCCGTGGGCTGCGCGAAGCTGCCGCCGCGTCCCGACACGATCGTGCAGAACGCGCTGCCGGCTGGCCATACCACGTCGCTCGATCAAGCGATCCAGCCAGCACTGGACCAGCACCCAGGTCAGTCCGGGTTTCACCTGCTCTCGGCGAATGAAGATGCCTTCGCAATGCGCGTCATCTCGGCGCGGCGTGCCGAGCGCAGCCTGGATGCCATGTACTACATTTGGCATAACGACCTCACCGGAAGGTTGATGGCACGCGAGGCGTTGGCCGCCGCCGACCGTGGCGCACGCGTCCGGCTGCTGATGGACGACAACGATGCCCGCGCCGAGGATGCGGGTTTTGCTGCGCTGGCCGCGCATCCGAAAATCGAGGTGCGACTGTTCAATCCGTTTGCGACGCGCAGCGGTGCCTTGTTCCAGGTGGTCGAAGGATTGACCCGTTACAAGCGCCTGAACCGACGCATGCATCACAAGGTGTGGATTGCGGACAATCGCATCGCGATTGCGGGTGGACGCAACCTTGGCGATGAGTATTTCGGCGCGAATCCGGACCTGGATTTCCTAGATCTGGATGTCGCCATGGTCGGCCCGGTCGTGCAAGCCCACAGCGAGGTTTTTGACACGTTCTGGAACAGCCACGCGACGTGGCCTATCGCGGCGCTGGGTCCGGGCCGGGTCACGACCGAGGCCTTGGCGAAACTGCGCGAGAACCTGGACTCGGCTTGGGACGACGACCGTGCGAGTCCGTTCCTGGAAAGCATTCGCGACAACAATTCGGTGCAGCGGTTGATGGAAGGTGACTGGACCCTGTCATGGACCGGCACCTGGAAACTGTTGAGCGACCTGCCGGGCAAGATCTTCAAGGAGGAAGGCACGTCCGTCGTGCTGCCTGGCCTGGCGCAGGCCTTCGATGGTGCCAAGCGGCGCGTGATCATCGTGTCGCCGTATTTCGTGCCCGGCGACGGCAGCACCAAGGCGCTGACGACGCGGGTAAAGAACGGCACGCAGGTGGTGGTCCTCACCAATTCGCTTGCCGCTACCGACGTGGCGCTGGTCCATGGCGGGTATGCCTCGCATCGGCGCGAACTGCTGCGTGGCGGGGTCGAGCTGTACGAACTCAAACACGTCGGTCCGCCCACCAAGCTCAGCCTGATCGGATCGTCGCAGGCCAGCCTGCACACCAAGGCCGCCCTGGTTGATCGTCGCGTCGCCTTCGTCGGTTCATACAACCTGGATCAGCGTTCGACCGCGTTGAATACCGAGATGGGCGTGCTCATCGAACAGCCCGAAATCGCGGCCGAGGTGGATCGGCTGATCGCCACGCAGACTTCCGGCGACCGCGCCTGGCGCGTCAGCATCGATGCAAATGGCTCGTTGCAATGGAGCGACGGCGAGGTGATCTCGCACACCGATCCGGACGCAAGCCTCAGCCGCAAGATCCAGGCCTGGCTGGCGCAGATACTTCCCATCGATTCGCAGCTTTGACGACAAGCTTGTGGCACCCTTTGGGTTGATCCAACCTACGAGAACCAGCATGACCAGGCCCAATCGATTCCATCGTTGTTTCGTGATCGTCCTCGCCAGCGCGGCATTGTTGTTGTCCGGCGGGAGCGTGCTCTCTGCGGACCTGCCGTCCAAGCAGTACCCGATCGAAGCCTTCATCGACACTCTGGGCCTGCAGGGTGCCTCGTTTTCGGCAGATGAAAGCAGAATCCTGTTCTCGTCGAACAAATCGGGAATCTGGAACGCGTATTCGATCCCGGTCAGTGGCGGTGACTGGACGCCAGTCACCCGATCCAAGACCGACAACAACTACGCAGTCGCCTACTTTCCCAACGACGACCGTGTGCTGGTCACGCGCGACGAAGGCGGCAACGAGCTCAACCATCTGTTCGTCGTCGATGCCAAGGGCAAGCTGAGGGACCTGACTCCCGGCGACAAATTGAAAGCGCAGTTCGGCGGCTTCAGCCAGGATGGCAAGCGATTCTTCGTCGCCACCAACGAACGCGATCCGAAGTACTTCGATCTTTACCGCTACGACAGCAAGGATTACCAGCGCGAGCTTGTGTTCGAAAACACCGAAGGCTTTGACATCGGCGATCTTTCCGACGACGAAAAATGGCTGGCGCTCGGCAAGACGCGAACCACCAACGACTCGGACCTGTTCGTCGTCAACCTCGCCAGCGGCAAGCGCACGAAGGTTTCCGAACACACCGGCAACGCCAATTTTGAATCGCGCGATTTCAGTCCGGACTCTGCGTGGCTGTACTACACCGCAAACGATGTTGGTGAATTCTCGCAGCTGCGTCGATACCACCTCGCCGATGGGAAATCGGAACTGGTGCGAAGTGCCGACTGGGATGTCACCAACGCATTCTTCTCGCATGGCGGCAAATACCTTGTGACCGCTACCAACGAGGATGGCACCACCAAGGTCCGCGTAGACGATGTCGTCAGTGGCAAGCAGGTCAATCTGCCGGTGCTGCCTGCGGGCGAGATCCGTGGGCTGGTTATCGCGCGCTCTGAAAAAAAGATGGCGTTCTATGTCAACGGCGACCGCTCGCCGAATGACCTTTACGTACTCGATTTCGGTGGCCAACCGAAACGGCTGACCAACACACTGAACCCGGCGATCGACCCTAACGACCTGGTCGAGTCGCAAGTCGTTCGATTCAAGAGTTTCGACGGCATGAGTATTCCCAACATCCTCTACAAACCGCACCAGGCCAGTGCTGACGCGAAGGCACCAGCACTCGTGTGGGTGCATGGCGGCCCCGGTGGACAGACCACGCGCGGGCACAGCGCGTTGCTGCAGTTTTTCGCCAACCACGGCTACGTGATCCTGGGCATCAACAACCGCGGCAGCTCCGGCTACGGCAAGACCTTCTTTGCCGCCGATGATGGCAAGCACGGGCGTGAACCTTTGTGGGACACGGTCGCTGCGAAGAAATACCTGCAATCACTCGACTACGTCGATCCGGATCGCATCGGGATCATCGGTGGTAGCTACGGTGGCTACATGGTCGCCGCCGCGCTCGCGTTCAAACCGGATGAGTTCGCCGTGGGTGTGGATATCTTCGGCGTCACCAACTGGTTGCGCACGCTCGAAGGCATTCCTGTCTGGTGGGAAGCACAGCGCGAGGCGCTCTACCAGGAGATCGGCAATCCCGAGACGCAGCGCGAGATGCTGACCGAGATTTCACCGGCGTTTCACGGCGACAAGATCACCAAGCCATTGATGGTGCTGCAGGGCAAGAATGACCCTCGGGTGCTGCAGGCGGAATCCGATGATCTGGTCGCGGCTGCGCGGAAGAACGGCACGCCTGTCGAGTACATCGTGTTCGATGACGAAGGCCACGGCTTCAGCAAGAAGAAGAACCAGATCGAAGGCTCTGGAAAGGTGCTCGTGTTTCTTGACAAGTACCTCAAGAACGCGCCTTTGAAATCACCCTGATGCCGAGTCGCGGCACTGGCGACGCGATGCAGCTTGCCAACGGCGACGCGGTCTAGACGCTCAGGCAAGGACCAAACGGTCGCACCGGTTGAACTGTGTCGTGGTGGACGTCTTTTCGCCACTTGGAGACACGCTGGCGTTCCGCCTGCACCATCGTCCTTTGCGTGAGCGCCGGGTCCGCCTTACGCTCACCTATCGTCCCTGCGTTGGAACCTGCCATGACCGTGAACGTTTTCCGCTGCGCACTGATTGGCGCAATCGTGCTGCTGGTCGCCGCATGCGAGCGCCCTGGACCCACACCGATAGCGCCCGATAAAGCACCAACCGTAGCCGTTCCAACGACACCGCCAGCGCTGAAACCCGCATTCGGCAGTTTCGGTTTCGATGCCGGCGGCATGGATACGCGCATTGCGGCCGGCGACGATTTCTTCGGCCACGTCAACGGAACCTGGGTGAAGGACACCGAGATTTCCGCCGACCGCTCGGGCATCAGCAACTTTTCGCTCATCGACCTGAACGTGCGAAAAGATCTGAAGGTGATGCTGGAAGGCGCGGCAGCGGATCGCGCGGCGGATGGCGAGCGTCGCCAGATGGGCGACTACTACGCCGCCTTCATGGACGAAGAAAACATCGCCGCAAAAGGCGTTGCGCCGATCCAGCCCGAACTCGCTGCCATTGCGGCAATCGGCGACAAGAAGGCACTCGCGACTGCGCTGGGCGAATCGCTGCGCGCCGATGTCGACCTGCTCAACGCCACCAATTACCACACCGACCGATTGTTCGGACTGTGGGTGTCGCAGGATCTGAACAAGCCGGGAGACTACGCGGCCTACCTCGTCCAGGGCGGATTGGGCATGCCTGATCGCGCCTTCTATCTCGAAGATGGACGCATGGCCGAATTGCGCACGCAGTACCAGTCGCACGTCGCGAAGATGCTCACCCTTGCCGGCGTTGACGATGCCGATGCGAAAGCCGTGCGCGTCGTCGCGCTGGAAACCGCGATGGCGCGTGTGCATTCCTCTCAATTGGAAACCAACGATGTCGCCAAGGGCAACAACGTCTGGACCAGCGGCCAGTTCGCGAAGAAGGCACCCGGGCTCGACTGGACCGCATTCATGTCGGCAGCGGGCTTGCAAAAGCAGTCCTCGTTCGTCGTCTGGCAGCCGGCCGCCGTCACTGGCTTGTCAAAACTGGTCAAGAGTGAATCCCTCGACGCATGGAAGGACTGGCTGAGTTTTCACGCGATTGATCGCGCGGCGGCGTACTTGCCGAAGGAATTTTCGGACCAGCGTTTTGCGTTTCACGACCAGGCGCTGTCGGGTACGCCCGAACAATCAGAACGCTGGAAGCGCGGCATCGATCAAACCAACATGGCGCTCGGCGAAGCCGTCGGCAAGGTGTACGTCGAGCGCCATTTCTCGCCGGAAACCAAGGCACGCGCCGATGCAATGGTCGCCAACATCCTCAGCGCCTTCGGAAAGCGCATCGATGCTGTCGAGTGGATGACGGCACCGACCAAGGCACGTGCGCAAGCGAAACTGGCGACCTTGACGGTGAGCATGGGCTATCCAGCGAAATGGCGGGATTATTCGACGCTGGAGGTTCGCCGCGACGATGCGCTGGGCAACGCCGAACGCGCATCGCTGTTCGAGTACCAGCGCAACCTTGCCAAGCTCGGCACGCCGGTCGATCACGATGAGTGGTACATGCTGCCGCAGACCGTCAACGCGCTTAACGTGCCGTTGGAAAACCGGCTGATCTTCCCGGCCGCGATCCTGCAACCGCCGTTCTTCGATGGCGCGGCTGACGACGCCGTCAACTACGGCGCGATCGGCGCCATCATCGGCCACGAGATCACCCATAGCTTCGACAACAGCGGCGCGTTGTTCGACGAGAAAGGACGCTACGAAAACTGGTGGACGCCGGAAGACCTCAAGCAGTTCGAAATTGCGGGTGCTGCACTCGTAGCCCAATTCGATGCCTATGCAGCGTTCCCCGACCTGCACGTCAACGGCAAGCTGACGCTGGGGGAGAACATCGCCGACGTTGCCGGTCTTGCAACTGCCTACGATGCGTACACGCAATCACGCATGGGCAAGCCAGACGTGGCCATCGATGACTACACGCCTGACCAGCGCTTCTTCCTCGGCTTCGGCCAGGCGTGGCGCGGCAAGTACCGTGAACCCGCGCTGCGCAACAGAATCCTCACGGACGTGCATGCACCCGGCCAATTCCGTGCCCAGACCGTGCGCAACAACGATGCCTGGTATCCGGCATTCGGTGTGAAGGAAGATCAGAAGTTGTACCTCGCGCCCACCCAGCGCGTGAAGGTCTGGTGACGAACATGCAGTACGTTCGCTTCGGCAGCAGCGGCCTCAAGGTTTCGCGACTTTGCCTGGGTTGCATGAGCTACGGCGTTCCGGACCGTGGCGCACATCCGTGGACGCTGGACGAAGAGCGCAGCCAGCCGTTGTTGCGCCACGCGGTCGAGAACGGCATCAACTTCTTCGATACCGCGAACAGCTATTCCGATGGCACGTCGGAAGAAATCGTCGGTCGCGCCCTCAAGAAATTGCTGCCGCGTGATGAAGCGGTCATCGCGACCAAGGTCTATTTCCCGCCGGGTTTCGACGACGTATCAAGCAAACCGAACGCAACGGGCTTGTCGCGCAAGGCGATCCTGCATGGCATCGACGAAAGCCTGCGACGGCTCGGTACCGATTACGTCGACCTCTACCAGATCCATCGCTGGGACTGCGCCACGCCAATCGAGGAAACGCTGGAAGCGCTGCATGACGTGGTCAAGTCCGGCAAGGCGCGTTACATCGGTGCGTCGTCGATGCATGCCTGGCAATTCGCGCAGGCTATCTATACCTCACGACTGCATGGCTGGACCGAATTCGTCAGCATGCAGAACCACGTCAACCTGCTCTATCGCGAGGAAGAGCGCGAAATGTTGCCGCTATGCGAAGACATGGGAATTGCAGTGATGCCGTGGAGTCCACTCGCGCGCGGACGCCTCACCCGTGAATGGAATGCCAACACGGAACGGGTTGGCAGCGATGTTTACGGAGAGCATCTTTATGCCGCAAGTGAAGACGCTGACCGCCGCGTGGTCGAAGCGGTCGCAGCGGTGGCGCAAGAGCGCGGAATTCCACGAGCGCAGATCGCGATGGCATGGTTGCTGCACAAAACCGTCGTCACGTCGCCCATCATCGGCGCAACCAAGGTCAGTCATCTCGGCGATGCGCTCGACGCACTTGAAGTAAGCCTGACCGCCGCCGAGATCGAACAGCTCGAAGCGCCATACCTTCCCCACCCGACTGCCGGGTTTCGCTGAACTTTTAGAAGGCCCGCGCGAACGGCAAGACTTCAGATCAATTCCAGCGCCTGCTTGCCATCGACCACCGCCTCGAATGGCAGGCGACGGTCGAGCGTCGCCAACTGGCCGCCGTTCGATTTGGCCAACGCCAACAGGTAATAGTCGGTAACGCCGGCATGTGTTGCCAACCTGGTCACGTCCACCAGTTCGCTGGCGACGAGGCTGAGTTGGTCTGGCCAGAATGCGTGTCCTTCCATCGCCCGCATCGCGCGCAGCGCGGCCACGACCGTCGAAGGTGGGCCGGGTGAGTTTGGGTACTTTGGATGGCCGACGATCCGCAACAGACCGTTCTCTGTGATCGGGCACGTGGCGAAATGGTCGCACCCTCTGCGTTCGAACCAGTCGTGGGCGTGTTCGTGCTGGACATGCGCGGGATCGATGAGCGCGATCAGCACGTTCACGTCCAGCAGGAAGCGACTCACGGGTACTCGTCGCGCAACTGGTTGACCAGTTCCAACGTTACCGGAACCGTGGCCTTGCCGAGTGCAAGCAGCGGAATGCCGTTGCGTTGTGAACGGCCCACTCGGCCTTCCGGCGAAAGCCCTTGCCGGACCAGGGCGGAAATAACCTCGCCCAAAGTTTTCTGCTCGCGTTCGGCAAGGTGTTTTGCTGCGGCGAGGAGGTCATCGTCAATCGAAATTGTGGTTCGCATGGACCCATTCCAAGCATTGATGCAAAACATCATACATCACGCATCAATCCAGTCAATTCGTTGTAATAGCTCAGCTTTTCAGCTTGTAACCGGTCTTGAATACCCACCAGACGCCGATAAGGCACACCGCGAGAAAGCCAACGATGGCAGCGAGGCTGATCCAGATGTTGACGTCGGACTCGCCATAGAAGCTCCAGCGGAAACCGCTGATGAGATACACGACCGGGTTGAACAAGGTGATTTTCTGCCAGACCGGCGGCAGCATGTTGATGGAGTAGAACGCGCCACCGAGAAAGGTCAGTGGAGTCACCACCATCAACGGGATCACCTGTAGTTTCTGGAAGTCATCCGCCCACAGGCCGATGATGAAACCGAACAGGCTGAAGCTGACCGCCGTCAGCAACAGGAAGCAGATCATCCAGACCGGATGCTGGATTTCGTAGTCGACGAACAACCGTGCCGTGACCAGGATCAGTATGCCGAGCACCAGCGATTTGGTTGCCGCCGCACCGACATAGCCAAGCACCACTTCGATCCACGACACCGGTGCCGACAGCAATTCGTAAATCGTGCCGGCCCACTTCGGCATGTAGATGCCGAACGAAGCGTTGGAAATGCTCTCGTTGAGCAGCGACAGCATGATCAGGCCGGGGATGATGAAGGCGCCGTAGCTGACCCCGCCGATGTCGCCCATCCGTGAGCCGATCGCGGCGCCGAATACAACAAAGTAGAGCGAGGTGGAGAGCACGGGCGAAGCGATGCTTTGGGTCAGCGTGCGGAACGTGCGCGCCATCTCGAAACGATAGATGGCGCGGATGCCATGCCAGTTCATGGGCGAGCCTCGCTGCAGTCGGAATGGACCAGGTCGACGAAAATTTCCTCCAGCGAACTTTCGCTGGAACGAAGATCCTTGAAGTCGATACCGAGTTCGCCAAGACGCTTGAGCAATCCGACGATGCCGGATTCATCGGCCTGCGCGTCGAAGGTGTAGACCAACGCGTTGCCCTCCTCGATCACTTCCAGCGGCATGCTGGATAGTTCGACTGGAAGCTCGGCAAGTGGATGTTGCAGTTGCAAGGTCAGTTGCTTCTTGCCGAGCTTGCGCATCAGCACGTCCTTGTCCTCGACCAGGATCAACTCGCCATTGCGCATCACTCCGATGCGATCGGCCATTTCCTCGGCTTCCTCGATGTAATGGGTGGTCAGGATGATGGTGACGCCGCTGTCGCGCAGTTCGCGGACCATGCGCCACATGTCGCGTCGCAGCTCCACGTCGACGCCCGCGCTGGGTTCGTCGAGGAACAGGATGCGCGGCTCGTGCGACAGCGCCTTGGCGATCAGTACGCGCCGCTTCATGCCTCCCGACAGTGTCATGATCTTGCTGTTGCGCTTGTCCCATAGCGACAGATCGCGCAGCACTTTTTCGAGGTGCGCCGGATTGGGAGGCTTTCCGAACAGGCCGCGACTGAACTTCATCGTTGCCAGCACCGATTCGAAGGCGTCGGTCGAGAGCTCCTGCGGAACCAGGCCAATCTTTCCTCGCGCCGCGCGATAGTCGCGCACCACGTCGTGGCCGTCGGCGGTCACCTTGCCCTCGCTGGCGTTGACGATTCCACAGATGATGCTAATCAGGGTCGTCTTGCCGGCGCCGTTTGGGCCGAGCAGCGCGAAGATCTCGCCCTTGCGGATGTCGAGATTGATCGACTTCAGCGCCTGCTGGCCGGATGGGTAGGTCTTGCTCACGTTCTGTATCGAAAGAATCGCCGTCACGCATCCTCACCTTGCCGGAAACAGGCAGCCATCGTAACGGACCGCTGTGAAATAGTTTTTTCAGGGCTGTCGAATTCCGGCTCGCCCGTTCGTCGAAGGAATAACAGGTGTCTCCATCAAACCGGAGGAACGAAGATGCGCGTCATGGTCATGATCAAAGCCACCCCATCGTCGGAGGCGGGCGTGATGCCCGGTGAGCAGTTGCTCAACGACATGGGCAAGTACAACGAGGACTTGCTGAAAGCCGGCGTCCTCCTTGCAGGAGAAGGCCTGCATCCGAGCAGCAAGGGCGTTCGCGTGGCGTTCTCAGGCACATCGCGAAAACTCATCGACGGGCCCTTTGCCGAAACAAGGGAACTGGTCGCCGGATTCTGGTTGTGGCAGGTGCGCTCGATGGACGAAGCGATCGAATGGGTGAAGCGCTGCCCCAATCCGATGCCGGACCACTCCGAGATCGAGATCCGCCAGGTCTTCGAGGCCGAGGACTTTGGTGCCGAACTGACGCCAGAGCTGCGCGAACAGTCCGAGCGCGTGTCCGCCCAGGCGACCGAGAACACTCAGCGAAAATCGTGATCACTGAGCATGCCATGCATGCCGAGTTGCTCTGCGGACAGTACCGGCTTGATTCGCAATGATGGCAGTGGTGTCATCGCAATCAATGACAACGGCAGCCAACCCGCAATCCGTCCATTGCACCATCGACGCCGTCTGGCGCATCGAGTCGCCGCGCCTGATCGCCGGCTTGGTGAGGATGCTGCGCGATGTCAGCGCGGCCGAGGATGCAGCGCAGAACGCGCTTGTGGCTGCGCTGGAACACTGGCCCAAGGCGGGCGTGCCGGACAATCCCGGCGCGTGGCTGATGGCAACGGCGAAGAACCGTGCGATCGATCGGTTGCGTCGCGAAAAGCTGGCGCAGCGAAAATTCGATGGACTCGGCGATGAATCGGAGTTTGCACCGGTGAGCACGCCAGGACCGAGCGAAGTTGCTGACAACGATATCGGCGACGATCTGCTACGACTGATCTTCGTCGCCTGCCATCCGGCATTGCCAGCCGAGGCACGCGTGGCGCTGACCTTGCGCCTGCTAGGCGGGCTCAGCACGGAAGAGATCGCTTGCGCCTTCCTGCTACCCGAGGCGACCATCGCGCAGCGTATCGTGCGCGCCAAGCGAACCCTCGCCCAACAACCGATCGCGTTCGAGGTTCCACGACGCGTCGAGCTTGCGGAACGGTTGGACTCGGTACTGGAAGTGATCTACCTGATCTTCAACGAAGGCTATGCCGCGACGTCGGGTAGCGACTGGATGCGGCCCAGCCTGTGCGAGGAAGCCTTGAGGCTGGGTCGCGTCCTTGCCGGGTTACTGCCGGATCAATCGGAAGTCCACGGCCTGGTGGCCCTGATGGAAATACAGGCATCGCGCGGGGGCGCCCGGGTGAACAGCGACGGCGAACCGATCCTTCTGCTCGAACAGAATCGATCGCGCTGGAACCGGCTGCTGATTCGTCGCGGACTGATTGCATTGAAGCGTGCCGAACGGTTGAGCGGTAGCGAAAAACCGTACGCGCTGCAAGCGGCCATTGCCGCCTGCCACGCTCGCGCCTTACGTGCCGATGAGACCGACTGGGTGGCCATCGCCGCGCACTACGACACGCTTGCAACCGTGATGCCCTCGCCCGTGGTCGGGCTAAATCGCGCGGTTGCGTTTGGCATGGCATACGGTCCGGCGGCTGGATTGCAGTTCGTCGACCAATTGGTCGACGAACCCGCATTGAATCGCTATCACCTGTTACCGGCGGTACGCGGCGACCTGTTGTTCAAGATTGGTCGACTCGTCGAAGCGCGCGAACAATTCCAGCTTGCGGCGACGCTTACCGACTACCAACGCGAAAGAAGTCTGATGGAGCAGCGCGCTGCGGCGTGCTCATCGTAGACTCCGACAGATGCCAACAACGCCACAAACGCCACGGGATTCTCCATGCAATACCTGATGACGATCAACATCGACGAAAGCCTGGTCGCCGAGCTACCCGCAGCCGAATACGACGAATTGATGCGCGGCTGCCTGGCTCATGCCGATGAACTGCGTCGTGACGGCAAGTTGCTCGGCTCGCAACAACTCGAATCGCCTGCTACCGCAAAAACCTTGCGCGTCCGCAATGGCAAGACCCAGATCGTCGACGGCCCGTTCGCCGAGACCAAGGAGCTGTTGGCAGGCTTCAACGTACTTCAGGCCGACAGCATCGATAACGCCGTGAAGATCGCGCAGGCATTTCCGTGGGCGCGCTATGGCAGCATCGAGCTACGACCGGTCCACGACATGGACGCCGAGCGGCGCCGCGTTGGAGTCTGATCGCGCATCGGAATCAGCAGATCCCGATTTGACCGATCGGATTGCCGCCGGTACGGCAAGCTGGACCGACAAGAGCCTGGTCGGCTCGAAGCGCTTCTATCCCAAGGGTTGCAGCAGCGCCGAACAGAGGCTGCGCTACTACGCCGGCCAGTTTGCGATGGTCGAGGTCGATTCCAGCTACTACGCCCTGCCCTCGTCAACGAATTCGCAGAAGTGGGTGGAACGCACGCCCGACAACTTCATCTTCAACATCAAGGCGTTCCGGCTGTTCACTGGACACCAGACACCACAGGCCGCGCTGCCAAAAGACATCCAGTCCGAGTTGAGCGGCCACTACGCGCAGCATCGCAATCTCTACTACAAGGACACGCCGGCGGAAATCCGGGATGAGTTATGGCGGCGCTACGAACTGGCGATTCGACCGCTGAGCGAATCCCGCAAGCTGGCGGCGGTGCTGTTCCAGTTTCCGGCCTGGGTGGTTCCGGGTACACGTGCATTCGATCATATCGACGAGTGCATCGAGCGCATGCATGGTTACCAGTTGGCCACCGAGTTTCGGCGCAACCTCTGGTTCGACGACGCACACCGACAGCAAACCCTTGACTTCGAGCGCGCGCGCAACCTGGTGCACGTCGTCGTCGATGCGCCTCCGAACCAGGCCAAGGCCGTTCCCGCAGTGTGGGAGGTGACGAACCAGTCGCTGGCAATCTTTCGATTGCATGGCCGCAACGTGGAAACCTGGGACGACAGGGATGCGCAAGCCGCATCAGACCGCTTCAACTATGACTACAGCGACGAGGAACTGGATGCGCTCGCGCCTCGGATCTTTGAACTGGCCAGCCAAGCGTTGCAGGTGCAGGTGATCTTCAACAACAACTACGAAGATCAGGGCCAGCGCAACGCGAAGACGCTGGAAAAGATCATCAACGGCGGCGTCTATCGCAAGCCGCGTCGCGATTGATCGCTCTGGAACAACGATCCGCTAACGCGCACCCGATGCTTGCGGACCGGATTTTCCTTCCAGTTTCGCCGCCCCGATGATGTGGCCATCCGAGCCTTGCAGCAGCACGGCGACATTTTCGCCGTCGGGGAAAACTTCGCGAAGGGTGAGTGCCGAGCCGTCCCATTTCCCAACTGAGCGCAGTGATCGCACCGCACTGGATTCGGTCAGCGAGCGACCACCATTCTCGCCGCGGCCCACCTTGGTCGTGTGTTCGCGGTCATAGCCGACCAGCAGCAACTCGCCTTTCCCTTGCCCGGTGCCGACGCCAATCGAAAGGCGTCCGCCTTCTCGAGCGAGTGAAATCGGCGCGGCCGTAACACCTTGTTTTTTTGCCTTGTCGATGGCGGCCGCAACCTGGCGGCGGTTGGAGCCAACCATGCCGCTAACACCGTCCACGATGATTTGCGGTGTGTACGGCCCTTCGCCCAATCGCGCGGCATAACGCCGTTGCCGCTGCGTCGATGCTTCCAGCGAGAACGGATCCTGCCAACCCAGATCATTCCAGTACGTCACATGGAAAGCCAGGGTCAGGATGTCGTTGTTGCGCGCCAGCTCGTTCAAGTACGCATCGGCAGGCGGGCACGACGAGCACCCTTGCGACGTGAACAGCTCGACGACGACGGGCCTCACTTCCGCAGCGAACGCGGTATTGCCCGCAAGACTGAGTACGGCTGTGAGTACGATGAACGGATGACGCATGATCGACTCGTGAAGGAATCCAGCGCGAAGGGATTCGCGCGACTGAACTGCGAAGCTAACAAGGTATTTCGCAACCGGTAGTAACTGGGGGAAAGCGGCTACCGCTGGCGAGCCAGTTCAAATGGTGCTATTATTCGTCTCATATGAAACGGAGCTGGTCATGGCAACGGCACTGTCGTCCAAGCGTGAAGTGAAGCCAGCGGCGGGCAAACCGCGGTCACCGAAGCCACTCGGCGATGGCCATGCCGCCGTCGCGATGTTCCGTGTCGCCGATGCCGCTACGGCAAAATACAAGGTCGGCACCCCTCTGCGCGCGGTCGCAACGGACTTGCGCGATGCAACCCCGATGCAACGGGTCGCTGCCGAGCGCCAGGGAGTCGCAGCCCGCCTGGTGAAGGAGTTGGCCAACGAGATGGCCATTCCGGCCGCGCGCATGTTCAAGATTATCGGAGTACCGAAGGCAACAGCTGAACGCAAGGCCGAGAAAAATCAGGCTATTTCCGGCGGCGGTGGCCAGTCGGCACTCGGCGTGTTGAACCTGCTCGGAATCGCTCATTCCATCCTCGCTGAAAGTACCGATGAGCGCGCCAGCAATTTCGATGTAGCGAAGTGGCTGGGTCGCTGGATCGAGCAGCCACAACCGGCACTGGGTGGGCGAAAGCCAGCCGACCTGCTCGACACGCCCACCGGCATCAATGTGGTCGCACGATTGCTCGGTTCACTGCAGAGCGGCGCCTACCAGTGAAGCTGTGGCGGATCGCGACGGAAACCCGCTCGCATGCCGCCAATGATATTTCCGGGACTGGCGCAGCGTTGCGACCGGGCCGCTGGAATCGGGAAGGCGAGCGCGTCGTTTATTGCGCGCAGTCGCTGGCACTGGCGGTCTTGGAAACGTCGGCCTACGTCGGCGCCGGTGGATTGCCTTTGAATCGATTCGTCGTCGCCATTGATGTGCCGGACGCAGCGTGGAAATCACGCATCCAGCTTCAGCCCGCTGACTTGGAACCGGCTTGGGATGCGATTCCGGCTGGGCTTGCAAGCATCCAGGCTGGGTCGCGCTGGCTGGTGGATGCGCGATCCGCTCTGCTGCTGGTGCCGTCGGTCATCGTTCCCGAAGAATTCGCGGTGCTCATCAATCCCGCCCATCCGGACGCGGCTCGCATCGTCGCGACCACCACGCGTGGTTTCGACTACCACAGCGTGATTCGCGGGGAGAGCGCCTGTTGCAACGCATCGATCCGGGGATGCTCTGATCAACTCCGCACAGGCGTCACCGATCCATCTGCCCCAACGAAAAACCCTGGCGACCCGGTCGTGCGACCCGACTCGGGTCATCGAAGTGGTGCAGCCTTCGGAAATCCCGGAGGCGCTGGAGCAGTTCGCCGGAAGAATGGCGTAACACGCATTCGAGCCTGGCGTGACCTGGGTGGCGGCAGGGGCGCAACGCCACCGCCATCGCTCATTCGTCCCCGGGTTGCTTCAGCACTGTGATACCGCGCTTGGCCTTGTCTTCGGCAACCATGTGGCGCACGTCGGCGCGAAGTTTGGCCGCGTCGAACACGATGCCGTCCTTGATGGTCAGCTTCACGCCGCCAGTGCGATGCGGCTTGCCATCGTCGCCGAGCCGGATGTGGCCGGTTCCATAGAGCACCTTGAAATTGGCCAGCGGGTTGTCCGCGAGCACGACCATGTCGGCGAGCTTGCCGGGTTCAATCGAGCCGATCCGGTCAGCGACGCCGAGTAATTCCGCACCGTTCAAGGTAGCTGATCGCAACACTTCCAGCGGATGGAAACCGGCCTCGCGCAACAGCTCCAGCTCCTCGATCGTGCCGAAGCCGTAGAGCTTGTAGATGTAGCCCGAGTCGCTGCCGACCGTCACCCGGCCACCACGATTCTTGTAGTCGTTGACGAATGCCATCCAGCGTCGGTAGTTGTCCTTCCAGGCGACTTCGTCTTCAGTTCCCCAGTCGAAGAAGAAGCTGCCATGGTTGTCGCGATTGGGCGTGAAGAAATTCCACAGCGACGGCAGCGTGTATTCGTCGTGCCAGTCGGCGCGTCGCGCATGCATCAGGTCACGGCTTGCCTGGTAGATGGTGAAGGTGGGGTCGATCGTGAAATCCAGCGCCAACAGTTCCTTGATGACAGCTTCATATTTCTCGCTGCCCGGCTGTGCGGCCTGTGCCCACAATCGACCAGCCTGACCAAATCGATCCGCTTCGTTGTTGTAGTTGTAGTCGGCCGGGTAATTCTGAATGGTGCGGCCGTCGAACAGCGCTTCCGGCAAGCCATACCAATGTTCCATCGAGGTCAGGCCCCAGCGCGCCGTGGTCAGCACGTTGACCCGCGAAACATCGAGCTGGGCATGGTGGCAGGCGCTGCGCATGCCCAGTTTTTTCAGCTCATCAAACGCTGCTTCGAGCACGTCCGGTCGATAGCCGAAACACTTCATGCCGACCGCGCCCTTCGCGTGCATGTCGCGCACCCATTGGCGCGCCTGCTCGGGCGTCGTCATCGGCGCTTCGCGGCCCTGGCCGAAAAACACGTACGGAAAAATCCGGGGCGCAGTGATCTGGTTTTTCTCGCTGCGCTTTTCCTCGCTGACGCAGAAGTCCACGCCATTGCCGCAGCCCGGATCGCGAATCGTGGTGATCCCGTGGCCCATCCACAGCTTGTAGACGTACTCGGCGGGAACGCCCTGCTCATCGCCACCGATGTGGCCATGAACGTCGATGATGCCTGGCATCACATAGTGCCCTGCAAGATCGATCTCACGACCGCCAGTTTTGAGTTTCGGACGCGCCGTATCATTGAACGGCGAGCCCGGGCTTCCCACTGATCGAACCTCAACGATGCGGTTGCCTTCGACCACGATGTCGACCGGGCCGAACGCCGGCGCGCCAGTGCCGTTGATGACGGTGATGCCGCGCAGAATCAATTGCGTATATGGACCATCGCCTTCAGCACGCGGCGGCGCAGCGGGTATCGTCGCTTGCGCGCTCGACGTTGCGAGCAGCGCCGCCAGCCAGAATGCGAATTTCATTGATGCCCCTGGTTTGATCGAAAGCGGAAGCGTCGCACGGACACAGCGGTTTCGGGGAGGGTCGAAAGTCAGTCGCCGCTGGCTGTGACCGCGGCATCGTTGACGCCGGAGGCGATGCCTGCCCAATTGGTTGATGGCAATCCAAGGTACCGATCCATCACCATTGGCATAAGGCCGGACGGCAACGCGGCTTCGTTGTTCCACAACATCACCATGCCGAACCGGTACTTGGGCAGGAACGCAATCAGGCTGCGGTAGCCCTGTACGGCACCACCGTGAAAGATCATTGTTTCGCCGGCGTAGTCGAACACGCGCCAGCCAAGTCCGTAGTGGGCATCGGTCAATCGTCCTCGACGCCATGGCGATGCGCGCATTTCGCGCGGTGTATCGACCAGCGGTTTGTGCAATTCGTCAAGAACGCTGGCCGGCAACACATCGGGACGTCCGCCCATTTGCGCGATCAGCCACTGCGCCATGTCGTTGATGCTCGCGTTGACTCCGGCAGCTGGCGGCACGCGGTAGTAGTTGTCCTTGGGCGCTACGGCGCGCCAGCCGCTGCCCGAACGTATATGTGGGCGCGCCCAGCTTGCGCTCGATTCCAGTGCTTCACGCCCGTAGGTGGCCGTCTCCATGTGCAGCGGATGGAACAGGCGCTTCTCGACCTGGTAGTAGAAAAAATCGCCGGTTGCGGCATAGGTGACATCGCCGATCAGGCTGAAGGCGACGTTCTGGTAGGCATAGCATTCACCAACCGGACAAGACAGCGGCACGCTGCGTAGCTTGTCGACCAGCATCGGGTAAGGCTCGTCGCCTTCGAGATCGCTGTCGAATGCGTTGTGCGGCAAACCCGCGCGCTGGCTCATGATGTCACGCACCGTGAGCGATTCACCCGCTGTATCTGCCAGTGCAAATGTCGGCATCAGCTCGACGATTCGCGTGTCCCACTGGATCACGCCATCCCGAACCAGCAGGCCAGCCAGCGTCGAGGCGAATGCCTTGGACAAGGACGCCAGCCGGAAAACGGTGCTGGTGAGCACCGGAGCGTTGGATCCCTTGTCGACAACACCTACGCCCTTCTCGAAGACAATGTCATTGTCCTTGACGATCGCGATCGCCAAACCAGCGATCTGCGGTGATGCGGCGACGGTGCCGATCCATTCGCCCGCGTCGTGAACCAAGGGTTTCAGATCGCGCGCGACCGCGCTGGCGACGACGGTCGGCACCTGACGGGGTTCGGGCGAGACGACCAATTGCGGTTTCGCCGCCGTTACGCGCTGGTTGCCGCGACTGGCACCCGTACGCTTCGCGCTGGCGGCGGGCGCCTTCTTCGCTGCTGCTGCTTTTTTCTTGCTGGCGGCCTTGCCGCTCGCCGTCGCCTTGGCGGCCGGCTTGCTGGCGCTGGTCGATTTCTTCTGCGCCGCGACAGTTTTCTTGGCCGGCTGTGGTGTCGCTGCGCCGGCGCTGCCAGCCATGCCGGCAACCAGTGCGAAATTAGCACAGAGCGCGACGATCAATGTGGTTATGCGATTCATGCCAGAAGCCTCCAGAGCGTCGGCCGACCCATGCTATTGTTGGATTCGGCACTTGTTTATGCACTTTGTCACCAGTGTAAAGCAAGCTCTTGATGTGTATGTAGGAGCAGACCATGGGCACACTGATTTTCCTCGGCTTGATCGCATTTGCCGTGTTCTGGGCGGTAGGCCTCTACAACGGCCTCGTCACAGCGCGAAACGCTTACAAGAACGCGTTCGCGCAGATCGACGTGCAACTGACCCGGCGCTACGACCTGATTCCCAACCTGGTTGAAACCGCCAAGGGTTACATGAAGCACGAGCGCGAAACGCTCGAAGCGGTGATTACGGCTCGCAATGCGGCGGCCAGCGGACTCGCAGCCGCAAAGGCCAATCCCGGCGATCCCGCGGCGATGCAGCAACTAGCCAGTTCCGAAGGCGCACTCGGCGCCGTGCTGGGCCGTTTGTTTGCGCTGGCCGAGGCCTACCCGGACCTGAAAGCCAACACCAACATGATGCAGTTGTCGGAAGAACTGACCACCACGGAAAACAAGGTCGCATTTGCGCGGCAGGCGTACAACGACGCGGTAATGAACTACAACAATCGTCGCGAGGTGTTCCCCACCTCGATCATCGCCAACGGCTTCAATTTCCAGCCAGCCCAACTGCTCGAGATCGAATCGCCCGAGAAGCGCGAACCGGTCAAGGTGTCCTTCACCTGATCGATAAACGACGCTGACTGCACAGATGGATTTCTTCGCCCATCAGGAGCTTGCGCGAAAACAGACGCGGCGCATGCTGGTGCTGTTTGCACTGGCTGTCGCCGCACTGATTGCCGCGACCAACGTTGTCGTGCTGGTCGGGTTTGGCATTGCGCCGGAAATGCGTGGACAGGCGATTGCCGTCATCTCGTTGGGCACGCTGGCGGTGGTGGGTATCGCCTCGCTTTATCGAATCAGTTCGCTGCGTGGCGGCGGCAGCGCGGTCGCACTGCAACTGGGCGGGGTGCCAGCCCTGCCCGGCACCGGCGATTTCACTTACCAACGCCTGCGCAACGTGGTCGAGGAGATTGCGATTGCCTCCGGCGTCGCGATGCCCGAAGTGTTCGTGCTTGAGCACGAAGCCGGCATCAACGCGTTCGCAGCGGGTTACACGCCAGCGGATGCCGCGATCACGGTTACCCGCGGCGCGCTCGACAAACTGACCCGTTCGGAATTGCAGGGCGTGATCGCGCACGAATTCAGCCACGTGCTCAATGGCGACATGCGCCTAAACATCCGCTTGATCGGCGTGGTGTTCGGCATCGTCGTGCTGGCCGCTATCGGTCGTCGCATCCTGATCCACGGCGGCGGTCGCAGCCGTAATCGCAACACGGGCGGCATCGTCATCGTCGCCATCGCGCTGCTCGTTTTGGGTTGGCTGGGCGTGGTTTGCGCAAGGCTGATCAAGGCATCGATCGCTCGCCAGCGTGAATACCTGGCCGATGCGTCCGCCGTGCAGTTCACCCGCGACAACCAGGGCATCGCCGGGGCGCTGAAGAAGATTGGCGCGCTCAGTGCCGGATCGAAGCTCGAAGCGGCCGATCGCGAAGAGATATCGCACATGCTGTTCGGCGACGGCGTTGGCTACTCGTCCTTTTTCGCCACGCATCCGCCACTAATCAAGCGCATCAAGCGACTGCTGCCGCGCTTCGATCCGGCCGAACTGGCCCGCGTCAGTGCCGCTTGGGAAAATCCTGTACAGGTCGGCGATACGGATTCGGAGTTCGCGTCACTCGCCGGCTTCGCACCAGCCGGGGCGTTTGGCGCCGTCGCCGATGCCGCCGCATCGTCGTTGCCGGACGCAAACGCAGCGATCCGGCTCGATTCCCATTGCGTAACGCGGCAGGTGGGCAATCCCGGCGACGATGATCGCAGTGTTGCCGGCTCGATCGCGTCGAGCATTCCCGATGACCTGCGAGCTGCAGCGGAAAAACAGGAATACGCGGTCGCATTGGTCCTCGCTCTGGCACTCGGCGCGGGCACCACGGCGCGCGACCACGGCCTTGCGTTGCTGGCCGACGCTTACGATAGCGGCACGTTGCAACGAGTGGATCGCCTCTGCGATCGACTGCGTGACATCCATCCATTGCAGCGCCTTCCGTTGGCCGCGATGGCCTTCCCAACGTTGCGGCGGCGACCGCGCGCCGAGTTGGATGCGCTGGTCAAGGCACTGGCGATGATCATTGCCGCCGATGGACTGGTCAGCTTGTCCGAGTATTGCCTGGCGACGATGCTACGCAGCCAGGTCATTGAATCGCTGGATCCATCGTCGCACGCCGCCATCGGTCGCACCCGACTGCCGTCGCTGGCAACCGAACTGGCGAACTTGTATTCCGTCGTCGCCCAACATGGCCACGACGATGACGCCGCAGCGATCCGGGCATTTCAGCTTGGCATCGAAGAGGCATTACCGACCTCGACGCTGGGCTACCAACCACCGTCTGACTGGGTCGCTTCACTCGACCAGGCCCTGCCAAAACTGGATCGACTGGCACCGGCAGGCAAGGAGTTGGTCATCGCGGGTCTGGTCCGCGCGATCTCGTCGGATGGTGTCGTGAACGCCTCCGAAGCGGAGTTGCTGCGCACGATTTGCGCTTGCCTGCACTGCCCACTCCCGCCCTTGCTTCAGCGCTGACGCGCGGTCTTCTTCTGCCCTCGCCCGCCAGGCGCGCGGCGCGGCGTGAGAGTCCGACTCTTTCGCGCCGTCTAATTTCTTTCGGCCGTCTAGCCGTCTATACGTCTGTTTGGGCTGTCGCCAAACGGGTCCAGCGTTTCGCCGGGCTGCCGCTTCGCTCTGGTTGGCTGACGCCAATCTGGTCAAGCGTTTCGCCGGGCTGCCGCCCGCCGAGCCACCTTTCTGCTCGCACAGAAACCTGGCCCAAAGATGCGCCCGTGGCGGGTCGGTCGTGCGGTGGAGTCGCACGACTGCGCGAGCTGGCTACGGGGTTCGCTGAAGGCGCATCCTGAGCACCTGCAGCGAACTGGCCGAATCCATTCGGCCACCCTGCGGGCGCTTCCTCCGCCATCTCGCCTCCCCGAATCGGGTTGAAGGTCAAAGGCACGCAGCGTCGCTGCGTTGTCCGCCGCAAGCGGCGGATGCTTTTTTGACTCACCCGCCCGTTCCTGTCGGCAAGTGCTGGACGGACCAGCCGCTTGCGGGCCGCGCGAGGGATCGCGTGGCTTCGGCTGCGGCACAGGATGTGCCTTCAGCCGAACCCGGCCAGT
>JBBSLA010000035.1:0-24234 GCA_038255665.1 Lysobacterales bacterium
CAGGCCGGCGTCCATCGCCCGCCACAGTTCGCCCACCATCGGCACGAATTGCGTGGGCGTTTCCTTGATGGTTTCGAGCAGGCCGCGAAACGCGCCTTTCGGAATCAGCTCCACGTCCTCGGCAAACATGGTGAACAGGCAACGGGTGAGAAAACCGGCAGCGGCGTGGGAATCGTGACCAGCCTGTTCCAGCGCCTTGGCCAGTTCGGCCAGATGCGTTGCGATTTCGCGAGTGACTTTTGCGGTTTGCTTCGCCGGATCGAGCGCGAGCGGATCAAGCCAGATGCCGCGCAAGCGTTCGCGCATGTCCGGGTTGCGCAAATCATCGAGGCTGATGCGATGACTGCGCGGATCGGGGAACGGCGTGTAGGTGGCGCCGGATCGACTGAACTCGCTGTACAGCTCGATGCTGCGACCGACATCGACGACGACGACGAACGGCGGCCTGCCTTCGTCGGCGGGCAGGGCACGCGCGTAGTTCTCGGCTTGCGAGCGCGCGCGCAGCATGGAATCGTCGTAGCGGCGGTCGCTGGTTTCGCGTACGTCCTTGGCTTCCAGCACGAAACTGCCGCGCCGGTACAGATCGACATATCCATACGATTCCGAGCCATCGCCGCGCTGGAACACCACGCGGCGTTCGAACACGTAGGCGTTGTCGCGATCAACACTGCCAGCCGGCTGCGGTTGCGGCAATTCCAGCAGGGTGGCCAGTTCGGTCAGGAACAGTTGATAGTTGGCGCGCTCGCGACCATCGGCATCACGCCAGCGCGCGATGAAACTCTCGACCGGGTTGGCAGCGTCGTCCATGCAATTCCTCGAAGGCCGCGCGAGTGTAGGTGAGGGCATGGGTGGGGTGCAAAGTAGCGCGCAACGGCACGCCCTTGAAGATTGATCACCTCGTCCAGCCGGCGCGCCCGATGGCGGATGGGCTCGTAGGGTGGAACCTCCGCAGGAGATTCCACCGGTGGTGGAGCCGACCCCGAAGGTTTCACCGGTGGAAGCCCGCACGGGAACACGTGCAGCATTCGTACAGAACGGCTATGCAGCATTGCGGTGGAATCTCCTGCGGAGGTTCCACCCTACAAAAGCATACGAGATGTGGAATTTGGCGCGCCGCCTGAT
This sequence comes from Lysobacterales bacterium, assembly GCA_038255665.1. Lineage (GTDB taxonomy): Bacteria > Pseudomonadota > Gammaproteobacteria > Xanthomonadales > Rhodanobacteraceae > Dokdonella. The sequence goes on from JBBSLA010000035.1 coordinate 1,123, forward strand.
CCGTGCTTGAATGCACGTTCGAAAGCGGGGGTGCCGACGCAGGTCGGCTGAGAGAGTCCCTTTGAACCTGATCCGGCTGATACCGGTGTAGGGAGCTTTGCAGCAGCGGCGTTGGTCGCGACTGCACCTCGCTTCGTCCCTCAACGACTGGACGCAAGCCAATGAACGCCGTACCCAACCCACTGATGCGCGAAGCTGCCGAACTTTCCGAGTCGGTGGTGCGGCCGATTCCTGGCTCCAAGAAAATCCATGTCATCGGCAGCCGCGCGGACATACGCGTGCCGATGCGCGAGATTGCGCTGGCCGACACACCCAGCGTGCATGGCGCGGAAAAGAATGCCGCGTTCGTCACCTACGACACGTCCGGCCCGTACACCGATCCGTCGTACGCGGTCGATCTGATCGCTGGGTTGCCTGCCATGCGGGCGCGCTGGATCGACGAGCGTAACGACACCACGCGACTCGGTGATTTCACGTCGCCATTCACGCGTCGCCATGCGCTTGCGCCGCAGCTCGATCATGTGCGTTTTCCGAATGTGCCGAAACCGCGCGTTGCGAAAGCGGGCGCCAACGTCAGCCAGATGCACTACGCGCGCAAGGGCATCATCACGCCGGAAATGGAATACGTCGCGATTCGCGAGAACCAGAAACTGGCCGACATCCACGAACAACATCTGTTGGTGCAACATGCGGGCGAATCGTTCGGCGCATCGCTGCCGCGCTTGATCACGCCGGAATTCGTGCGTGACGAAATCGCGCGTGGTCGCGCCATCATCCCGAACAACATCAATCACCCGGAAAGCGAGCCGATGATCATCGGTCGCAATTTCCTGGTGAAGATCAACGCGAATATCGGCAACTCCGCGCTCTCGTCTTCGATTGCGGAAGAAGTGGAGAAGATGGTCTGGTCGATCCGCTGGGGCGGCGACACCGTGATGGATCTTTCCACCGGCAAGAACATCCACGAAACGCGCGAATGGATCATCCGCAATTCGCCGGTGCCGATCGGCACGGTACCGATCTACCAGGCACTGGAAAAGGTTGGCGGCGTCGCCGAAGACCTGACCTGGGACTTGTTCCGCGACACCCTGATCGAACAGGCCGAGCAGGGCGTGGACTACTTCACCATCCACGCCGGTGTGCGCCTCGCCTTCATCCACCTGACCGCCAAGCGCGTGACCGGCATCGTATCGCGCGGTGGTTCGATCATGGCGAAGTGGTGCCTTGCCCATCACAAGGAAAGTTTCCTCTACGACAACTTCGAGGAAATCTGCGAAATCATGAAGGCCTACGACGTGTCGTTCTCGCTCGGCGATGGCCTGCGTCCCGGTTCGATTGCAGATGCCAATGACGCGGCGCAGTTTGCCGAACTCGACACGCTCGGCGAGCTCACCCAGATCGCCTGGAAGCACGACGTGCAGGTGATGATCGAAGGTCCCGGCCACGTGCCGATGCACCTGATCAAGGAAAACATGGAGCGCCAATTGGAGAAATGTGGCGAAGCGCCGTTCTACACGCTCGGCCCGCTGACCACCGACATCGCGCCGGGTTACGACCACATCACCAGTGCCATCGGCGCGGCGATGATTGGCTGGTACGGCACCGCGATGCTTTGTTACGTGACGCCGAAGGAACACCTTGGCCTGCCGAACAAGCAGGACGTCCGCGACGGCATCATCACCTACAAGATCGCCGCCCATGCGGCCGATCTCGCCAAGGGTCATCCCGCTGCGCAGGCACGCGACAACGCGCTATCCAAGGCGCGTTTCGAATTCCGCTGGGCCGACCAGTTCAATTTAGGGCTCGATCCGGAAAAAGCACAGGAATTCCACGACGAAACCCTGCCCAAGGACGCCCACAAGACCGCGCATTTCTGCTCGATGTGCGGGCCGAAGTTCTGCTCGATGAAGATCAGCCAGGACGTGCGCGACTATGCGAACGGGCTTGAATCCGCTGCAGCCAAAGAGGCAGAAGCGGGCATGGCCGAGAAGTCGGCCGAGTTCCGTGCGCAGGGGAGTGAGTTGTACCCGGAGGCGTGACCGTCGACGAGCATGTCGACTACCGGGACTACCACTGAGCGAATCGCAACCATGATGAAGAATCACCCACATCCCGGCGAACTGTTGCGCAAAGACGTGCTGGTGCCGCTCGGTCTCGTAGTCACCGAAGCTGCGCGGCGTCTGGGTATGTCGCGCCCGGCGTTGTCGCGCGTGTTGAATGGCCGTGCCGGTATCAGTCCCGATCTTGCGTTGAGGATCGAACAAGCGGGCGTAAGCACTGCCCGGTTCTGGATGACACTACAGGTCTACCACGATCTTTCTCGCGCTAGGCAGCGCGATCAGCCGCAAGTGCGGCGATTGGAGGCTGCCGCCTGACGTAGTTCGAGAATGGCAGACGCCCGAAGATCGGCGTCCAGCCGATTCGCTTGTGCGCACCGCTGGCACGGCCGAGAGAATTTCGAGCGGAGGGCAGCGAGGCATATCCTGGGCTGTAACGGTGACGAATCCCGCGATGGTGCAAGCGTTCCGGGTCGGCCCCGTCTCTGCCAGCTTTGCCACTGCAATCGTTCGTGACCTAGCCGCGCCGCTGCGCGGCGCGTTCATGTAGCCACGCTCGCAGTGCGGTGATCGAACCCATGTGCTCGGCACCTATTTCGCTGAGCACATGGGCGTAGAGTTTCGCGCCGGCTCCGCCAACGATGATGGCAGTCTGCGCGGGCAAGCTTGCGCGCAACTCGCGAAGATCGTGGGCGACGCCGATGTCGTCAGTCGGGTGCACGATCGATAGCGCAACCGTGTCGGCCCTGGCCAATTGCGCGGCGCGAACCAGTTCCTGTGCCGGAAGGCTGGCGCCCAGATAGGTCACGCGCCAGCCGCTGCCCGCGGCAGCGGTTGCAACGAGCATGGCGCCGAGGTCGTGCATCTGCCGTGCCGGCGTGCCGACGACGATGCCCGGCGCGTCATCGCGCACCGTGGGGTAGTCGGTCATCCAGGTCAGCACGCGGCGAACGATTGTCGTCGCCAGATGACCATTGGCGGGCGGAAACCGGCCTTGGTACCAGCCTATGCCGATGGCCTGCAGCAAGGGCCCCAGCACATGATCGAGCATCTGCTCCGACGGCAGGCGCAAGGCGGCCGAACGCAGGGTTGATTCCAGTGTGGAGCTATCGAAATGCTCAACGGCATCAAGAGCCTTCGCCAGAAACTCGCCGATCTCCGAATGACCATCCGGCACGCTTGACTGCGCAGGCAGCGCGCTGGCATCGGCAGCCACCATCGCGCGCAAGTCGTCGTTGGGAAGCCGAGCGACCTGACCGATCTGGCGACCAGCCTCGGTTGCGCTCACCAGAAGCTTCAGGCGCTCGATGTCGGCATCGGTGTAGTTACGTTGCCCGCCATCGGTGCGACTCGGCTGCACCGCGCCATACCGCTTCTCCCAGGCGCGGAGCAGATCCGGCGTCAAGCCGGTACGCCTGGCGGCGACGCGTACGGAGTGCAGGGAAGGGGCAGGGACGCCAGTCATGCGAGACATGTTAAGAACTTGTGCTCGGCTTGTCTAGAAAAAATCCTAAGTTGTCCAAGTTTCAACGGGCTGTTGACAGCCAAAAGCTGGACATGTAGAGTCTCGTTTCCATGTATTGCCTCAAATACCTGGACAAACCTCCGACAACGCAGGTTTCGCTCATTCCCTGTCCCCACGACAACCTTTGGAGTAATCCCATGAAATTCGCCCCTTTCCTTATCGCAACCGCGATGGTCGCCGCTCCTATCGCTGCCACCGCATCTGACATGAACACGTCGTCGAAGAAAGACATCGTCGACACCGCCGTCGCCGCGGGTTCTTTCACTACCCTTGCAGCCGCCCTTGACGCAGCTGGGCTGGTTGAAACCTTGAAGGGCCCCGGTCCTTTCACCGTCTTCGCGCCGACCGACGCCGCGTTTGCGAAGCTGCCCGCCGGAACCGTCGAGGCCCTGCTCAAGGACAAGGCCAAGCTCACCGCGATCCTTACCTACCATGTCGTCGCCGGCAAGGTGGAAGCCAAGGATGTCGTCACGCTTGACAGTGCCAAGACCGTCAACGGTCAGTCGGTGACGATCAAGGTCATGGGCGAGACCGTGCATGTCGACGGTGCCACCGTGACGGCAGCTGACATCCAGGCATCCAATGGCGTGATCCACGTGATCGACAGCGTGTTGATGCCGAAGGAGTAAATCCTCTGGTAGTCCCGTCGAGCGGATTGCTTCAGTGCTCGACCTTGCGCCCCGGCCTCTGCTCCCCAGACCGGGGCGTTTGTATGTCTGGACGAAGGAGAGTTCCTGATCGCAACGCGTCGATCGGAGAGCGCCAGGTCACGAGCAATTGCTGCAATGCTCGGCGTGGCGTGGTTCAACCCGGCGGTCTCGCGCACAGGACAACAAGCTCCATCCGGACGCGTGACGGATTCAGTCGCGGCGAATCGCAAATGCAAATCGCTCAATGTTCATGTAGGTTAATGAGCGAGTCTTATGATGCGATGCCAACTGCAGCTTCGGTTCGGCTGCGTAGCATTCCCACTCCTCACTCAAGGAAACGGCAGGCCATGGCACACAAACCTTTCGTCACCGACATGCAGACCATTCGCAAGCGCGCCCGCGAGCACATTGCGGACGGCGCGATCACTTCGTCGTACAAGGCCGATCGCAAGAAAGTGATCGAGATCCTCAACGAGGCGCTGGCTACCGAGATCGTTTGCGTGCTGCGCTACAAGTATCACTACTACATGGCGTCCGGCATCCACGCCAAGAGCGTCGCCGCCGAGTTCCTTGAGCATGCGAATGAAGAACAGGCGCATGCCGACCAAATTGCCGAGCGCATCACCCAGCTTGATGGCGAGCCGAACCTGTCGCCGGAAGGCCTCCTTACGCGCAGCCATTCCGACTACGTGAAGGGCGAAGACCTGGTTGACATGATCAAGGAAAACCTGGTCGCCGAGCGCATCGCGATTTCCACTTACAGCGAAATCATCCAGTACATCGGCAACGACGATCCGACCACGCGCCGCATGCTCGAAGAAATCCTTGCTTCCGAGGAAGAGCACGCCGAAGACATGGCCACCTTGCTCGAACAACTGGGCAAGGATGGCGAGCCGGCCAAGCCCGATCCGCGCAAGGCCGACAAGGCCGTCCGGAAGAAATAGGCAGCTCCGGCGCATACGCGTCAGCCGCCTTTAAACCGGCGGCTAACGACTCTGCGTTAAACTTCCAAATCAAGTAGCGCTGGAGTTCCGAGATGGCCGAGTCGATCGACAACCAAGCTTCTGCACCGCGTTCCACGAAATCGCGTTCGTGGGGTGGGCGCACGCTGGGACTTATCGTTTTAATCCTCGCCCTCGTCATCCTTGCATTGATGTGGTGGTGGGACAGCGAGCCGGCGCACTTCGATGTCGCCGCCGCTGCGCGCGAACATGCCGGCACCAGCAATTCGACCTTGCCGATCGGCTACACGACGACGGTCAGTGCGATCAAGTCGGCGCAGACCCTGCTCGACAAACCCGGTGGCTACATCAGCAACGACAAGTTGCCGCCTGGGCTGTTCCTCGACAACCAGCCAAACTGGGAGTTTGGCGTCATCACTGCGATCAGGGATCTCACCCGTGCGTTGCGCAACGACTTCAGCCGTTCGCAGACGCAGTCGGTCGAGGACAAGGACCTGCAGGAAGCCGAACCGCTATTCAGTTCTCCGAACGATCGCTGGTTGCTGCCGAGTTCGGAAGGTCAGTACCGCAAAGGCATCAAGCGTCTGGATGGCTATCTGGTCCGACTCTCCGATTCCGATCCAAGCAATGCGCAGTTCTACGCGCGCGCTGACAATCTCGGCGAGTATCTGCAGATTGCTTCGCAGCGGCTCGGGTCGCTGTCGCAGCGTTTGTCGGCCAGCGTCGGCCAGTACCGCACCGATACCGATCTTGCCAACGACGCCAGCGCCGAGCAGACCAAGCCGGGCAAGGGCTCGCGCATGGTGAGGACGCCATGGCTGAAAATCGACGACAACTTCTACGAGGCGCGTGGCTATACATGGGCGCTGCGCGAACAGCTGGAAGCTATCCGCATCGACTTTCGCCAGGTCCTCAACGACAAGAACGCGATGGTGAGCCTGGAACAGGTGATGCGGGAACTCGATGAAGCGCAGAAACCGCTGCGCAGTCCGATGGTGTTGAACGGTTCGCCGTACGGATTCTTCGGCAACCATTCGCTGGTGCTTGCCAACTACGTGTCACGCGCCAACGCCGCGATCATCGAATTGCAAGCCCTGCTGCGGCGTGGTTGACGCCGCTCGCATTCATCGCAACCAGGGCGGCCCTCGCGGTCGCCCTTTGCTGTCAGCGGATCGTTGACGTGATTGGCCCGAGCCGCGATTGGCGCGAATGGCTGGAACATCCCATCGCGATTGCCGTACTGTTCCTGCTGCCGGTGGCGCTGCTGTTGCCGCCGATGCCGATCGACGAGACGCGCTACCTCGCCGTGGCGTGGGAGATGCGCCACAGCGGCAATTTCCTGGTGCCGCATCTGAACGGCGAGCTGTATTCGCAGAAGCCGCCGCTGCTGTTTTGGCTGATCAACGCGAGTTGGGCGCTGACCGGCCTGCACGGCTGGAGCGCGCGGCTGGTGACGATGGCGTGCTCGCTGGCGACCCTGTTCCTGCTGGGCAGGATTGCGTTGCGGCTGGGCGTCAGTCCGCAGGCGGCACGGGCCTCGCAGTGGGTACTGCTCGGCATCGGTCACTTCGCGATCTTCGCAAACGCGATCATGTTCGACATCGTGTTGACCACCTGCGTGTTGATTGCGCTGTTGGGTGTGCTCGAGCTCGCAGACGACAGGCGTGGTCGCGGAATCTTGATTGCTGGTTTGGGAATCGGACTTGGCGTGCTCACGAAAGGCCCGGTGGTCTTGCTCGATATCGGGTTCGCCGCGCTGACCGCCCCGTGGTGGAGCGAGGCGGTTCGCTTGCGCAAGGGACGCTACTACGCATCGTTCGGGTTGGCCGTGTTGCTCGGTGCGGCGATTGGACTGGCCTGGGCAATCCCTGCGGCGATTGTTGGCGGCGATGTCTATGCCAATGCGATCTTCCTCAAGCAGACCGTGGGACGGGTGACGTCGAGCTTCGCGCACCAACGTCCGTTCTGGTGGTACCTGTGGCTGTTGCCGATGATGCTGCTCCCGTGGCTATTGGTATTGCGCGGACGCTGGTCGGATGTGCGCTCGGCGATCTCGACGCATCCGGCGTTGCGACTGGCCCTCGGCTGGACCTTGCCGACCGTGCTGGTGTTCTCGCTGGTCAGTGGCAAGCAGGGCCATTATCTGCTGCCAATCCTTCCGGGTTTCGCACTCCTGTTCGGCGTGCTGGTCGCCAATTCCGCGACGCGAGTCCGCGTCGGCTTGATGGGCGTGTTGGTGATCGTTCTTGGTGTGGCGCTGGTAAGTCTTCCGTATCTGGCTACCACGCGCGACCACTGGAATCTGCTGACCCCACTATGGCCTTGGTGGGGTGTGTTGATGGGGGCATTGGGCGTGGCGTTGATCGTATTTCGACGCCGACTGCATGGCGTGCAATGGCCGGCACTCACGACCCTCTGCATCGTCCTGCTGGTCAAGCTGGCGCTCGTGCAGGGAGCGGGGGTCCACTACGATCCACGCGCTGCTGCCGCCGAGGTCCGCAAGTTGCAAGACAGCGGCGCGCCCCTGTTGCAATACGGTTGGCATCACGGCGTCTACCAATTTGCCGGACAATTGCAGAAACCACTGCCCTGGCGCTACCACGGCGATGAAGTGCGCGACTGGTTGCGCGCGCATCCCGATGGCTACCTGATCGTTTTCGAGACCAAGCTGCGCCCGGCGACACCACCGTTGCTGGAAATGCCATTTCGCGGCAGCCAGTTCGCCGTGTGGCCAGCCAAGGCGGCACTGGAGGCCGGCGTACCGGATCGCCACGGGGAAGAACCGCCCGACGAAGACTGAGCGTTGCTCCAACAACCCGATTGGTCGAAGTTGGGGTTGGCATTCACAAACGATGGATCAAGAGAGATCGAATGTCGTGGTGTATATTCGTCGAGGCCTCGCGAGGTCGGTTCACGCGACGTCAAAGTGATAGCGCGAACGTTGTTGAAAGGGGCATTCGAGCGCGTCCGATAGCTGGCCAGCGGAGGGGTGCAGGCATTGAACTTGATCGCCGAACTCAAGCAACGCAACGTCTATCGGGCGGCGACGCTTTATGCGGCGACCGGCTGGTTGCTGGTTCAGATCACCACCCAGGTGCTGCCGTTTTTCGACGTTCCCAACTGGGTCGAGCGCGTCATCGTCATTGCCGTGTTTGCCGGCTTTCCGGTGGCCATGCTGCTGTCGTGGTTCTACGACTGGAGCGCCATCCCGCCGGTGCCCGACGAAGCGGACGCGAGCCCCGACGCCGAGCTGGTCAAGCAAAATTCAACCCGACGCAAGCTTGACCGCTGGATCATCGCGGCGCTTAGTCTGGCCTTGGTCGTGCTGCTGGTCGACGAACTGGTCCTCAACCGTGGCGGCACCGCTCAGGCGAGCGAATCCATCGCCGTATTGCCGTTCTCCAACGCGAGTGGCGACAAGGCCGAGCAGTATTTTTCCGATGGACTGTCGGATGACCTGATCAGTGCGCTGTCCCAGTTTTCCGGGCTGCGCGTTATCAGTCGCAATTCGTCGTTCCAGTTTCGCGACAGCAACGAAGACAGCCGCAGCATCGCCGAAAAACTTGGCGTCAACCACTTGCTGGATGGAACGGTGCGGCGCGCCGGGACCGAAGTTCGCATCACCGCCGAACTGATCAACAGCGCCGATGGCAGCACCCTGTGGTCGCAAAGCTACGTGCGTCCGTATGTTGATCTGTTTGACTTGCAGGCCAGCATCACCAAGGCGGTCGCGGAACAACTCAAGGCAACTCTGCTGGCCGATCCGGAAAGCGTTCGCCAGAGCGAACACCCGCCCAGCGGCAACCTCGAGGCCTACAACGCCTATCTGCAAGGTCGCTTCTACGAAGCGCGCGGCACCGAAGCTGATTTCCGCAAAGCCATCGAGTTCTACCAACGCGCAACAAGCATGGATAACCGCTATGCGCTCGCGCAAGCGCGGCTGTCTGCGACCTGGACCACGCTGTCGGGCCGGTTTCTGGAAGGCGTCGAGATGCGTCGCGGCTACTCAATGGCTCGTGACGCGGCTGACCGCGCACTCAATCTCGACAACAGTCTGGCCGCTGCGCACGTGGCGCGCGGCATGCTGATGGTGTGGAACGATTTCGACTGGACCGGTGGCGAAGCCGAATATCACAAGGCGCTGGAGTTGCAGCCGAACAATAGCGCTGCCATAGCATTGCGGTCCAGCCTGCTGGCCACCTTGGGCCGCGTCGACGAAGCCATCGAACTGATCCGCCTTTCGCTGAAGAGCGATGCATTGAATGCACAAAGCCTGCACAAGCTTGGCGCCTACCTCATGGCACAAGGAAAGCTCGACGAGGCCGAGCAGGCATTCCGCGACGCGATCGAATTGCAACCTGACGCGAACGGCAATTTCGAGCAGCTCGCCATCAACGCGGTGTTGCGTGGCGACCTGAAAGCTGCCGTTGCGTTCGCCCAGCAGGAACCCAAGGGCGACTGGCGCGATGCGGCAATGGCGCGGGCATTGCAGATTAGCCCTGATCGCGTCGCCGCCGATGCCGCACTGCAAGTATTTATCGACAAGCAGGCCGGCAAGGCGGCCTACCAGATCGCGCAGGTCCATGCGCTGCGCAAGGACGGCGACGGCGTTTTCACCTGGCTCGCGCGTGCCTGGGACTCGCGCGATCCGGGCATCGGCCTGCTGCTGTACGATCCGCTCCTCAATGCCTACCGGCTCGATCCCCGCTTCGCCGCACTCTGTCGCGCAGTGGGACTGCCAGTGCCCGTTGCCGCCTTGCCCTTGCCGGTGCCGAGTCGATGAGCCTGCGTAGCGTCCTTGGCCAGATGAAGCGACGCAACATGTTTCGCGCGGCCACGCTGTACGCGGCGACCGTGTGGTTGTTGCTGGAAGTGGTCACCCAGATTTTCCCGGTGTTCGGCTTGCCTGCCGTGCTGGTCCGCACGATCGTGTTTGTTGCGTTGGCTGGTTTCCCCATCGCCATGACGGTGTCGTGGTTCTACGAGTTGACCCCGCAGGGACTTCGCCGCGAGAGCGCAGTCGATGCTACCGAATCGATCAACCTGCTCACCGCGCGCATTCTCGACCGCGCGATCATCGTTGTGCTGAGTTTGGCGGTGGTACTGCTGTTGGTGAATCGTTTTGTCAGCCACCGCGATACGCTCGACCTGCCGCAAAAATCGATCGCGGTGTTGCCTTTGGTGAATGAAAGCGGCGATCCCGACAACGAGTATTTCTCCGATGGACTGTCCGAAGAACTGATTGCTTCGCTCAGCCAGATACGCGATTTGAAGGTGATCGGTCGCAACTCCGCGTTTCGCTTCAAGGGCAGCAACACCGACAGCCGGACCATCGGCGCAATGCTCGGTGTGGCGAATCTGCTCGAAGGAACCGTGCGCCGCCAGGCGGAGCGTGTTCGCATCGTCGTTGGCCTGGTCAACGCAGCCGATGGCCATCAACTGTGGTCGCGCACATACGACCGCGATGCGCGAGATATCTTCGCGGTGCAATCGGAAATCGCCCAGGCCGTCGCCGACTCGTTGAAGGTGTCCCTGCTCGGCAATCAACCGGGTACGGCTACGGAAGCGGCAGTGAGCGACGTGCAGGCACACAATGCCTACCTGCAAGGGCACTTCTTTCTTGAACGCAGCAATTTTGAAAGCTGGCCGAAAGCCGTCGCGGCGTTTGACGAGGCGATCAAGCTTGATCCGAACTACGCGATTGCGTATGCCGAACGCGCCGAAGCCTGGGAGTGGATTTCGACGCGCAATCCGTCACAGTTTGCGCAAGCGCAGGAGAGTGCGCGTCGCGATGCGCAAAAGGCGGTCCAGCTTGCTCCAACGCTGTCGGCAGCACATACCGCGCTGGGCTGGATTCGCTTTGCCGTGGACTGGAACTACGCCGGTGCCGTCGCCGCGTTGCGGCGAGCCGAGCATTTGGCGCCCAACAATGCCAAAGCGAAATATCGCCTGTCGCAGGTGGTGCTGTTCCAGGGGCATATCGAGGAGGCCATCGACCTGGCGCGGCAAGCGGTGGAATTGGACCCGCTGTCCTACAACGCGCGCATCAACTACGGTCGAGCGCTGATTGCCAATGGCCAGATCGAGGAAGCCGAAGCGCAGGGACGCAAGGCAGCGGAATTGCAACCGACGGCATTGGCCAGCCGGCGCTGGCAGGTGATCGGTGCGGTGTTGCGCGGCGATTTCGAAACGGCCCTCGCCGAAGCCGAGCAGGAGAATACGCAGTCGTCCGCAACCGGAACTACCGCCGGCTTCCGTCATTTCGAGCTGGCACTGGCCCACGCGATTGGCGACGATCGGGAAGCCGCCGATGCTGCACTGGATCTTTTGATCAAGGAAGACAGCAACTCGATGGCGTACCAGATTGCCGAGGTGTATGCCTTGCGCAACGAGCCGGACAAGGCCATGGAATGGCTGCAAACCTCGTATGACACACGCGACGCCGGTACCGCCGGCCTTCTGATCGATCCGCTGTTGAAGAACGTTCGCGACGATCCGCGTTACCTGGCCATGCTCAAGAAGATGGGCTTGTCACGCGATACCGTTCGCGACGAGTAATCATCCATTGCTGTCTGGAGCGTTATAGCAGGCCCGCTGAGCCGATCAAAAAATGCATTCGTCACCCCCGCGAAGGCAGGGGCCCACTTGATTTTTCTGCAAGTTCAGCGAAATGCCGAGGATCGAAATGGATTGACCAGCCTCTGGCTGTTGAAAAGCGCCTTCTGCCTACGCGGGATTGACGAGGTTATGGATGTTGTCGTGCCTGAATTTTCGGTTAGACCGCGCCTGCGTCACGCGGACTGGTCGGCTTCGTAGCGATCGATGGAAGCCAGGATTTCCGCCTTCGCGGCGGCCGCATCGCTCCAGCCGTCAATGCGCACCCACTTGCCGGTTTCGAGATCCTTGTAGTGCTCGAAGAAGTGGCCGATGCGGTCCATCCAGTGTTTGGAAACCTGATTGATGTCGGTGATGTGTTCGTAGCCATTGAAGATGCTGGCGATGGGAACCACCAGCAGCTTTTCATCGGCGCCGGCCTCGTCGGTCATCATCAGCATGCCGACCGGATGGCAACGAATCACCGAACCCGGAACCAGCGGCAGCGGCAATACCACCAGCGCATCAAGCGGATCGCCGTCGCCGCCGAGCGTTTGCGGCACGTATCCGTAGTTGCACGGGTAGCGCATCGGCGTGGACAGGATGCGATCGACGAAGATCGACCCCGATTGCTTGTCTACCTCGTACTTGACCGGCTCGGAATCCTTCGGGATTTCGATGATCACGTTGATTTCGTCGGGAACCGTTCGCCCGGCCGGGACTTTTTCCAGCGCCATGTTGTTTTCTCGCAGATTTCACGAAATACCCGGCTGGGCCGGGCAGGGCGCGCAGGATAGTGCAATCCGTGGTGCAGTGCAGCGCAAATACCTTAACCGGTCGGATTGAGCCGATAGATGCTGGCCGTCAGCAAGGTCGCGAACGATACCCAGGACAGGTACGGCACCAGCATCCACGCAGCCACGCGATCGCGCTTGAAGAACGCCACGATGGTTGCGATCAGCACGAGCACAAGCGCAGCGATGTCGATCAATGCGAGATCAATACGGTGCATGCCGAAGAACAGCGGAGTCCACAAACCGTTGAGGATCAACTGCAGCAGCCACAACGACAGCGCAACGCACCAGCCGCCGGCCTGTTTCCAGATGCGCCATCCGGCGACCGCGATCAATACGTAAAGCACAGTCCAGACCGGCCCGAAGATCCAGTTGGGCGGATTGAACGACGGCTTGTTCAATGCTGCATACCAGGCATCCGGCATGCTCAGGCTGCCAATTGCGGCAGCGGCAAAGGTAACGACGAGGAACGCGAGCAGGCTCTTCCAGCGATGCATGGCTGACTCCAGTTGTGGGGAATCCATTGTCGTCGAGCGACGCTTACGAACGCAAAAAGTCACCTGGCTCGTCCTTCCCGCGAAGGGCCACCGCTGTTGGGGAAAATTCGCAAGGAGTCGCGCGGCCGACCAAAATTAGTTCTTCGTCATTCCTGCGAAGGCAGGAATCCATTCTGATTTTGCTGCTCTTTCTGCGAATTGACGAAGATCAAAATGGATTCCTGCCTTCGCCGGAAAGACGAGTAGGTTTAGGTGCGCAGGCCCCATAGGTGGCCCGCAACGACGTGTCGCTCAGTCAAGCAAGATTCTTGCGGACAGCAGTGCGCTTTCGCGGGGATGGCGACCAGGTTTAGGGAGCGCGAGACGCCATCGCGGACCGCCGACGACGATTCACTTTCACAAATACAAACGTCAGCGAGGCAAAACCTTGCCCAGCCAGTCGTCAATCAAACGCTTCTCGTAGCGCAGCGGGTCGGTGTTATTGCGCTCGATGCGGCGCAGGAAGGCGAGGTCGGTCAGTTCGTCGCGGCCTTCACGGGCCACGCTGCCATTGCCGTCCTCGAGCACATAATTCAGCTCGATGCGCGGTGGGTAGATTTCCTTGACCACGCGGATGTCGTTGAAATTCGGACCACGCCACGGCTCGAAATCGCCTGCGCGCTTGATGTCGGTGATGTTGACGTTGAGGTGCTGGCCCGGAGCAAGTCTGCGACTGGCGCGATCAACGACGTATTTCTGCAACTCGACCAGCCAGCGGCCATCGCGCATGTCGCCGTAATTGCGGTTTTGTCGAAGCTCGGCGAACTGGTCGGGGTTGACCATCTGCACAGACACGTTGTCGTTCGAAAGCGCGGTCGTATCCATACGAAGCGGCGCCATCGGCGCGCAGGCCACCATGGCCATCGACAGCATAACGGCAGTCAGGAAATGAATCGGGGAAAGGGCTCGCATGATGGGCTCCTGGATGGGAAACGCACGCACTCGGCGGGATTCGCTTTGCACAACGTGGGTGCCAGACGGACCAAAGCGTTACGGCGTTGCGCCGCATGGTCAGCCGCGAGTCACGGCGCCCATCACAGCGACTGCATGCGCCCGCCATCGACGGGCAGGTTGACACCGCTGATGTATCCCGCTGCAGGCGACGACAGGAACGCAATCGCCGCTGCCACTTCGGCAGGTTCGGCGAAGCGTGCTGCGGGCACGCTGGCCAGCATCACCTGCGCGACTTCCGCTTCGCTCTTGCCCGACGCCGCGCTGCGGTCAGAAAGGATCTGGTCAAGTCGTTGCGTGCGCGTGTAACCGGGCAACACGTTGTTGACGGTGATGCCGTCGCGACCCAGTTCGCCAGCCAGCGTCTTCGCCCAACTCGCCATCGCGCCGCGCACTGTATTGGATACGCCAAGGTTGCGGATCGGTTCTTTCACCGACGTGGAAATCACATTGACGATGCGTCCGAAGCGGGCGTCGCGCATGCCAGGCAAGACCGCCTGCAAGACGATCTGCGCCGCCATCACGTGCTGGTTGAACGCGATACGGAATGCATCAAGCGCCGCTTCGTGCGCGGTTCCACCGGGCGGGCCACCGCTGTTGTTGATGACGATGTGCACGACACGTTCGGCTACCAGTTTCGCGACGGCGGCTTTCAGTTCCGAATGCTCGTTCATGTCGCCAACCAGCCAGCCGTGCCGCTGTCCGACACTGATCTTCGGCAGTTCGGCGACGACCGCTTCAAGCTTTTCCTGCGAGCGCGACAACACCGTCACATCTGCACCCAATCCAGCCAGCTCAATCGCGGCAGCGCGGCCGATTCCCTGCGAACCGCCACAGACCAATGCGTGTGTGCCTTGCAGATCGAGGTTCATCGTCATGCTCCGTCGCGGCCGTTCTTTTCAATCATCTGCGGAACCAGCGCATCGAGGTCGTCGCCCATGGGTGGCTCCAGCGTGTCGAGGTCCAACCCCCATTGGTCGGCATCGTCCTGGTCGAGGCCATCCATTGCGCGAAACTCGGCATCAAGCAAGGCGACACGTGCCGCTTCTTCGTCGGGATAGCGCAGGATGTTGCCGTCGCAGTCGAACACTTCGGCAATGCCTGACGCGAACGTGCTCAGCCGCGCCCAGATGATGGTGTCGCCGGCTGCGGCGAGCCACCAGAACGAAGCCAGTTCTTGCTCTCTGCCGTCGTCGTTTCCTTCGTCGCCGTCGTCGTCTTCGAACTGGTCGTCGTTCGCTGCTTCGTCAATCGCGTCAGACATATTGCATTCCCTTCGAGATGGCGATGCACAGTACGCCGATCAGCATCACCCACGCGCCCAACCAACCTGGTGCCGCCAACGCCTTTAGCGTGCGATCGCCAAGTCGAACGTACCAGCGAAACAGATACCAGCCAAAAATACGCGGGCTCAAGATATTCACGCCCAGGCGCTCGCGTTCCGCCGGATGGTGATCGCGCAGGTGCGTGGTCACCACAATCGAAATGATGATGTAGGTGGTCAGCCCGGCAACCACGGTGCCGAGTCCCATGATGAGCAGGAATTCTCGAGCCAAAGACATCAGTTCAGCGCCATCATCGAACCGATCATCAGAACTCGGCCTGACCCGGCGCACGCGGATACGGGATCGCGTCGCGGATGTTGGACAGGCCGCAGGTGTAGACGACCAGCCGCTCGAAACCCAGCCCGAAACCGGCATGCGGCACGGTGCCGTAGCGGCGCAGGTCGCGATACCACTGGTAATGCACCGGGTCGATGCCGAACTGCGCCATGCGCGCGTCGAGCATGTCGAGCCGCTCCTCGCGCTGCGCACCGCCGACGATTTCGCCGATGCCCGGCGCCAGAACGTCCATCGCGGCGACGGTGCGGCCATCGTCGTTGAGGCGCATGTAGAACGCCTTGATCTTTTCCGGGTAGTTCATCACCACTACCGGCCCGCCGACGTGTTCCTCGGCCAGGTAGCGTTCGTGTTCGGTTTGCAGGTCCGCGCCCCATTCGACCGCATAGTCGAACTTCTTGCCAGACGCGTTGATGATCTTGATCGCATCGCCGTAGTCGATGCGCTCGAACGGCTGCGCAACGAAATTTTCAAGCCGTGTGATCGCGGTCTTCTCGATGCGCTCGGCGAAGAACGCCATGTCGTCGGCGCGCTCGTCGAGCACGGCACGGAATACGTATTTGAGTAACGCTTCGGCAAGATCCGCGTTCGCGGTCAGGTCGGCGAACGCGATTTCCGGCTCGACCATCCAGAACTCGGCGAGATGCCGCGTGGTATTCGAGTTTTCCGCACGGAAGGTCGGCCCGAACGTATAGACCTTGCTCAGCGCCAGGCAATACGCCTCCACGTTGAGCTGGCCGGACACGGTCAGGAACGCTTCCTTGCCGAAGAAATCCTTGTTGAAATCGACGCCGCCCTTGTCGTTGCGCGGCAGGTTGGCCATGTCCAGCGTCGACACGCGGAACAACTGGCCGGCGCCTTCGGCGTCCGACGTGGTCACGATCGGCGTGTTGATCCAGTAATAGCCCTGCTCGTCGAAGAAGCGATGAATCGCCTGCGCCAGCGTGTGGCGCACGCGCGTGATCGCGCCGAACACGTTGGTACGCGGGCGCAGATGTGCGACCTCGCGCAGGAATTCCATCGAATGCGGCTTGGGCTGGATCGGATAGGTTTCCGGATCGTCGACCCAGCCCAGTACTTCGATGCTCTCAGCCTGGATCTCGAAACCCTGGCCCTTGCCCTGCGACGCCACCAGGGTGCCGGTCGCGGTGACCGCACAGCCCGCGGTGAGGCGAGCCACTTCGCTGTCGTAGTTGACGAGGGTGTTCGGCGCAACCACCTGGATCGGATCGAAACAGGAACCATCGCTGACGTTGACGAACGACAGCCCGGCCTTGGAATCGCGGCGCGTACGCACCCAGCCTTGCACCGTCACCGTGCCGTCTGCGCCTTTGCCTGCCAGCGCCTGCTTGATCGTGGTTGCCGCCATTGCCTTGAAACCTCGTGAGTGGGCGCCGATATCGGGCGCAGTTCAGCCGTGAATGATAACGGAGCAAGGGATGCTCTGAACGCGTCCACGCAGGCGGACTTGTTCAGAGCATCCCAACGCGCTGGCCGCGTCGTTCAAGCTCGCGCTGATACACTGCTTTCCAGCTTATAAGGTTCGCAAGTCCATGAATTTCCAGCTCACATCCGCCGCCCGTGCCCGTATGCACGAGTACCTGCAACGCGACGCCGACGCGATCGGCGTGCGCTTCGGTGCGCGCCGGACCGGCTGCTCGGGCTTTGCCTACGTAGTCGACCTGGCCAGTGAAGTCGGCAGCGACGACAGCGTGTTCGACGACGACGGCCTGCGCATTGTGGTCGATCGCAAATGGCTGCCCTTCATCAACGGCACCGAAATCGACTACGCCAAGCAGGGCATCAATGCTGCCTTCGTGTTCCGCAATCCGAATGCCACTGGCGAATGCGGTTGCGGCGAGAGCTTCACGGTCGAGCCCGAAGTACTGAAGTCCTGAGCACAATGCCGTGCGTGAGGTGACGTTCGCGTCGCAGCGACCGCCGCCAACGCTGTCGATCCTGTATTCCGACGAACACCTGCTGCTCGTCGACAAGCCGCCTGGCATGGCCGTGCACCGCTCGCGCCTGGTCAACGAAGATGGCGTTTACCTGGTCGACCTGCTGCGTGACCAGCTCAAGGCCGATGGCCATTCCGGCAGCCTGCATCCCATCCATCGTCTTGATCGCGGTACCAGCGGCGTGTTGCTGGTCGGCCGCAATCCGCAAGTCGCCGCCGCGCTGGGCGAGCAATTCATGTCGCGCGATGTCGAAAAAACCTATCTCGCCGTCTGCCGAGGCTGGCCCGACGAGACCGGCGAAATCGACTACCCGCTACCCGGCGTGCGCGAGACCAGCGAACGCAAACCTGCACTTACGCGTTGGAAGCGACTCGCCACCGTCGAAGTGCCCATCGCCATCAGCCGCTACCCGCAACAACGCTACGCCCTGATCGAAGTGCAACCCGAAACCGGCCGCTACCGCCAGATCCGCCGCCACTTCTCGCACATCCACCACCATCTGATCGGCGACACCAGCCACGGCCGAGGCGACCACAACCGCCTGTTCCGCGAACACTACGGCGTCCACCGCATGCTCCTCCACGCCCGCCGCCTGCGCTTCGCGCATCCGATCAGCGGCGAAATGCTCACCATCGAAGCGCCGCTGGATGGGGCGTGGACGGGATTGATGGAGCGGTTCGGCTGGTCGGCGGCTAGTTGAAAAGCTTTGAGCAGTGGATTGGCGCGAGCACCGCTGAGTGTAGGTCTGGAAGAAACAAACGATACCTCCGGCGCGAATCGAATCAGCGTCAATCAGTCGGTTCGAATCCACCCGGCAAAAAGCGAACTTCTGACGCCTGGCAGACGCCGTTGCCGCCAGCGATATAGCGAACACCCAAGATGATTCCGTGCGGCGCGATTTCCGCTTGGATCACGACGACGGATAGCTCGGATCCGTCATCGTGAATTTGGATGGCACATCGTGGCAATTCCATCAGTGCGGCAGCGGAATCTGGCTCAGTGTAGAAGACCGCAGTTCCGCTTTGACGTCCTCTTCGGTCGCAGCTCGTCCGCTGATGCACGGCGTGTTGCGCCACTCACTCGGTGAGACCGGTCCCCGAATTTCAGCCATGAATGATCTCCAATCTTCTAAACTATTCCGCGAGCATGTACCTCGCGCGACACTTCTGCAGCCGTATGGCGCATAGCCGCAGGATTGAAATTTGCTATGAATCGCCGGCGCTGGTCAGAAGTTCATGTCTATGTGTATGCTACACACCATGACAAGCGCCGAGCTGATCAAAGCGTTGAAGGCTGCCGGTTGGCAACTTCGGAACGTCAAGGGTTCGCATCATGTGTTCAGCCACCCTGATCGTCCGCTCAACATCAGCGTTCCACATCCACGAAAGGATCTCGGTGTCGGGCTAGCGCAACAAATCCGCCGCAAGGCCGGAATCTGAGATATTCCCATGAGATCTATCTACCCCATCGCCATCGAAGTCGGCACCGACAGCACCGCTTACGGCGTGGTCGTACCCGACTTGCCCGGTTGTTTTTCGGCGGGCGACAGCATGGACGAAGCGTTTGCGAACACCCGTGAAGCCATCGCGGCGTGGATCGAGGCGACATTGGACGACAACGCACCGCTGCCGCCGGCAAGTGCTGCTGATCGCTGGACCAACGATCCCGAGTTCGCGGGCTGGATGTGGGGCGTGATTGAAGTCGATCTCGACAAATACCTGGGTCCTGCCGAGCGCATCAACGTGACACTGTCGCGGCGCGTACTGACCGCCATCGACGACTTCACTGCGGGTACGGGCGAATCCCGCTCCGGTTTTTTGGCGCGAGCCGCAGTCAAGGAAATCCTGTTGGAAAGCAAGGAGAAGTCGGAATCTCCAGACATTCGTCGCGTCGCGGCGATCGGGTCCCGATAGTCGGTACCAATTCGGCGCCTAGGAATACGAATACACCGTTGTTTCGTCACCGGCTGTTTCCACAATCAGGAACTTTTCACGGGACGGGATCGTGCACTTCGGATTTGAGTCCTCCGTTCCTTGCCGTGATCCTGTCGGTACGGCACTCTCACCCCTCCCCGCTGTCTGACACACCCTCGCGGGCGTCTGCCCCTCCAAGGATTGCGATCACCGCATGTTTCGTCCGCTCGAAATCTTCATCGGCCTGCGCTACACGCGCGCCAAACGTCGCAACCACTTCATCTCGTTCATTTCGCTGGTGTCGATCCTTGGCATTGCGGTGGGGGTGACGGCGTTGATCACCGTCATTTCGGTGATGAACGGCTTCGACAAGGAGTTGAAGGACCGCATCCTCGGCATGGTGGCGCACGCGACCATCACTGGTATCGACGAGAGCGTGCACGACTGGCCGAGCGCGGTTGCGCTGGCCGAGCGTAATCCCGACGTGCTCGGCGCGGCGCCGTATGTAGAGCGCGAGGCGTTCCTGCAGGGCGATCGCAATTCCGGCGCCATCATTCGTGGCGTGCTGCCGGACATGGAGCCGAAGGTTTCCGAGATTGACGCGCGCATGGTCGATGGCAGCCTCGACGACCTCACGCCCGGCAGTTTTCGCATCATTCTCGGTCGCGAACTCGCTAGCACGCTTGGCGTGCGCGTCGGCGATCCGGTGACAGTTTTCGCGGCCGAGTTCAGCGCAACGCCGATTGGCGCGGTGCCGCGCTTGAAACGCTTCACCGTAGCCGGCGTTTTCGATGCCGGCATGCAGGAATACGACGCTGGCCTTGCCGTGATCCACATGGCGGATGCCCAAACGCTGTATCGCCTCGATGGTCCCAGTGGCATTCGCCTGAAATTGAAGGACATGTTCCGCGCCTATCCTGTGGGCCAGCAGATATCGAGCGAGCTGGGCCAGTTGTACCGGGTCAGCGACTGGATGCAGGGCCACAGTAATTTCTTCAAGGCGATTGCGATGGAGAAGAAGGTGATGTTCCTGATCCTGTCGCTGATCGTCGCTGTCGCCGCGTTCAACCTGGTGTCGACGCTGGTGATGCTGGTGACCGACAAGCAGGCCGACATCGCGATCCTGCGCACGCTGGGCCAGTCGCCGATGAGCATCATGGGCGTGTTCATGGTGCAGGGGGTGTTGGTGGGAACCCTCGGCATTGCGCTGGGCGTGCTGTTCGGCGTGTTGCTGTCGTTGAACCTGACCTCGATCGTGCAGTGGATTGAAGGGAAGACCGGTTCCAGTTTCCTGTCGCCGGATGTCTACTACATCAGTGAGTTGCCGAGCGAACTGCACTGGAACGACGTTACCGTCATCACCATCACCGCGTTCCTCTTCTGCACCATCGCAACGCTGTACCCGGCCTGGCGCGCGGCGCGCACCGAGCCTGCTGCCGCCCTGCGCTACGAGTGAGCGAATCGCCATGACCAGGATCGAATCAAACATGTCGCCCACCGCCGCAGCCGACGGACCCGTATTGCGCACCGAACGCGTCGCCAAGACGTATCACGAAGGCGACCTGCGCACCGAAGTGCTGCACGACGTGAACCTGAGTGTCGGCCGCGGCGAGACCGTCGCGATCATCGGCGCATCGGGCAGCGGCAAGAGCACCTTGCTGCACATCCTCGGTGGCCTCGACACGCCGACGGCAGGCGAAGTGATCGTGGAAGGGCAGACCATGTCGAAACTGAGCGACCGCGCCCGTGGCGAGTTGCGCAATCGCTCGCTGGGGTTCGTCTACCAGTTCCATCACCTGCTTCCGGAATTCACCGCGCTGGAAAATGTTGCGATGCCGCTGCTGATTCGCGGCACGCCGCTGGACGAGGCGCGACAACGCGCCGGCGATTTGCTGGATCGGGTTGGATTGAAGTCACGCGTTCGCCACAAGCCGGGTGAACTGAGCGGCGGTGAACGCCAACGCGCAGCAGTCGCGCGTGCGCTGGTGACGCGTCCGTCATGCGTGTTGGGCGATGAACCAACCGGCAATCTCGACGAGACCAATGCCGCGTCGGTCTATGCGCTGATGCTGGAGCTCAATCGGGAAATTGGTACGAGTTTCGTGTTGGTCACGCACGATCACAAGCTGGCTGCGAAGACGGATCGGATTGTTGAGATCAGTGGGGGAAGGATCAACGCGAGAGGTGTGGGTTAGGTATCACGCTATGTGACTTGGGAAGACGCCTTGTTCGTCGTGAATGTTCTCACTGGCCGGCTCCGCGCTCCGAAGTAGCTTGGCAATTCGTGTTGGTCCGAGCATTGGTGGAATCACCTTCGGTGGTTGACCAGCTCCGCTGTTGTAAAGCGCCTCACCCTACAAAAGCACACTGCACGATTGCTGCAAAGCTGGGAGCACTCGTAGGGTGGAACCCGCAAAGCGGATTCCACCGCCAGATGAAATGACCCTCCGTCGCGGTCACGACAAGACTCGCGTGATTGAAACATCAACGAAAAAGGCCGCGTCTGAGACGCGGCCTTCTGTTGAAAAACATCGCTGGTTGAGTCGAGATTACTGCTGCGCGACCCAGTTCTCGTACTCGGCCTTCGACACCTTGCCATCGCGGTTCGAGTCGGCCTTGATGAAGTCGGTGGAAAGCAGTGGGTAGCCTTCCGCGTCGCTCTCATCGAGATACCCGCGCATCTGCTTGTCGAGAATGGCAAACGCCGGAGCAGGGCCAGCGGCAGGCTGCGCGGGCATGCCGGAGCGGATTGTCTTTGTGCCGGTTTCAGTCGGCATCGTCACTGCGCTCTTGACCACATCCGGCCGGGAATTGTCCGTCGCGGTACTGGCAGGCGGGTTGTGTGCGAGCGCGGAGCCCGCCAGCAAGGCGATGCTTGCGGCGAAAGCGGCCATGGCTGGGGTTGATCGGTTCATCGCGAAATCTCCGTTGTGGCTGTTGGGTGAGCCGCAGAAGCTGGGCCCTGATCGATTAAGCGTGGCTGAAGGGTGCGTGCGATGATGCTACGGAGCCTTCGCCAAATCCTTCGCATGATTGCCGCCAGAGCATTGATGATCCTGACATTTCCCGATTCCTCGCAGGTGTCCTTGTGATGCCGGCGTGCTTGGACCTGCGCGTGCCGCTGCGTCCGAGAGCGCTCGCAAACCACGCTGCAAAAATGCTGGTGTCGGTCGCGTTGCTTGCCGGGTGCTCCGAGCCGCCGGCGCCGGTGGCAGTACCCACTCCGCAGCCAGAGGTTGTCGAAATCGCCGTGCCGCCGGTGCCAGTGACCGAACCACCTCCGCCGACGCAGGTAATCACTGCGGTACCGCCACGCGACCATCGGCCTGTCATCGACGCAAGCACATGTCGCGGTGATGGCAGCGATGGCCCGATCGTGCGCGACGCATCGATCCATCGCTGGACCGACGCGCAAGGCATCAAACATTTTTCCGACCAGGCACCGGTTGGTGAGGTCAGCGACCATCGCGTGATTGCAGTAGCCGGGACACCACCAGTCGCGATTGAGGCCAGTGGCCACGATGTAAACCTTCCGACCGATCTCAACCAGCGC
>JBBSLA010000036.1:0-24048 GCA_038255665.1 Lysobacterales bacterium
CAGCCGAACCCGGCCAGTGCTTGCGACGTCGTGCGGCTTCACCGCACGACCGACAGGCCATCGGGCCGCATCTTTTGGCTACTTTTCTCTGCGCGAGAAAAGTGGCTCGCGCGCCGGCAGGCGCGAGAAACGCTTGACCAGCCTGGCGACAGAAATTACTTGCGTGCGCAAAAGAAAAAGCGCGACAGCGCAACAAGAAGAAGGGCGAGGATGAACATCTCCGCGCCTTTCATCCGCCGACCCATCGGCACGATTCTGCTCGCGCTCGGGTTGTTCGTCGGTGGCGTGCTCGCTTACCTGCAACTGGGCGTTGCGTCGTTGCCGAACCTGGAATTCCCGGTGATCTTCGTGATTGCCAATCAGCCGGGTGCGGATGCGGCAAACATGGCGTCGACGGTGGCGGCGCCGCTGGCGCGGCACCTGGGCCAGATCTCGGGCATCGACCAGATGGGGTCGAACAACCGCGAAGGCACGGCGGTCGTGATCATGTTCTTCGATGGCGGAACGAACATCGACGGCGCGGCGCGCGACGTGCAGGCGGCCATCAATGCGGCGCAGGCTGATCTTCCGTCGGGTCTGCGCTCGGCGCCGGTCTATCGCAAGGCCAATCCGAACAACTCGCCCGTGTTGTTGCTGGCGTTGCGCTCGAAGTCGCAACCGATGGCCAATCTCTACAACATGGCCGACTCCCTGCTCGCGCAGCGCGTGCGCCAGTTGCCGGGTGTCGCCGATGTCAGCATCGCAGGCGGTGCGACACCGGCGGTGCGCGTTGACCTGGATTTGAAACAACTGACCTCGATGGGCCTTTCCGCCGACCAGGTGCGTAATGCGATTTCCGCCGCCAACGTGACCTCGCCGCAAGGCCATCTGAGCGATGGCAAGACGACGATGGCGATCTCGGCCAGCGGCGGTTTGCAGATGGCGAGCCAGTTCGCCGACGTAATCATCGCGGTGCGCGCTGGCGTGCCGATTCGATTGCGCGACGTCGCGACCGTGAGCGATGGCCAGGAAAGCGCGACCCAGGCTGCCTGGTTCAACGGCGAACGTTCGATCCTTCTGGTCATCACCAAGCAGTCCGATGCGAACGTGATCCAGACCGTCGACAGCATCCTGGACCAGCTGCCGCTGATGCGCAGCTGGCTGCCCGACGACGTGCAACTGACACCATTCAACGATCGCACCGGGACCATTCGCGCGTCGATCATGGAAGTGCAGATCACGATGCTGATCAGCCTCACCCTGGTGGTACTGACCTTGCTTGTGTTCCTGCGTCGCATTGCGCCGACAGTGATTGCGGCGGTGTCGATTCCGCTGTCGCTGGCCGGCGCGTTCGTGACGATGTTCTATTTCGGATTCACTCTCGACAACCTCACGCTGATGGCGCTGGTGATCTCGATCGGCTTCGTCGTTGACGACGCCATCGTCGTGATCGAGAACGTGGTCCGCCATCTCGACATGGGCAAGTCGCGCCTGCAGGCCGCGCTCGATGGTGCGCGCGAGATCGGATTCACCATCGTTTCGATTACGGCGTCGCTCATCGCAGTCTTCCTGCCCCTGTTGTTCATGGGCGGCTTCCTCGGGATGATGCTGCATTCCTTTGCGGTGACAATTGCCGCTGCAATCGCGATCTCGGCCTTGGTATCGCTGACATTGACTGCATCGCTATGCGGTCGTTACCTGCCGCTGCATTACGCACCGCCGAAACCAACGCGGCTCAATCGCTGGATCGACGCCTTCCACAGCGGCATGTTGAAGGGCTATCGCGGAGGCCTCGACTGGTCGCTCAAGCATCCACGCTTGATGAGCCTGCAACCGTTGTTGCTGGTGGTGCTCACCGTTTGGCTGGCCGGCTTCCTCAAGTTCGGTTTCCTGCCCCCGCAGGACACTGGCGCGATGGAAGGCACTGTTGTCGCCGATGCGACGATTTCGTTCGAGGGTATGTCGGAGCTGCAACGCCGCGTTGCCGACGTTATCGCCGCCGATCCTGCTGTCGAGAGCGTCGGCTCAACGGTAGGCACAGGTGGGCCGGGCGCAAGAAGGAACCGCGGCCAGCTCTACATCAACCTGAAGCCACTCAACGACGGACGCAAGGTGTCGACGTTCGCCGTGCTGAGCCGGCTGTCCAAGGCAACAGCGAACATCCCGGGCATCCAGTTGCGGCTGCGCCCCGTCCAGGATCTCGGCGGGGGCGGCGGTCCACGCGGCAGCGATTCGCAATACAGCTTTTCTCTCAAGGGCGGCAGCTATGAACAGCTGATCGAATGGGGGCCAAAACTGGCAGCGCAACTGAGGACGCTGAAACAGTTCAAGGATGTCGGCACCGAGCTGGACGATGGCGGCATCCAGCAAAACCTGACCATCGACCGCGATACCGCATCGCGACTTGGCGTGTCGATTGGCGCCATCGACAGCGCGCTCTACAACGCGTTCGGCGAGCGCCAGATTTCGACGATCTATTCCGACCTCAACCAGTATCGCGTCGTGTTGAATGCGATCACTGGCGACAACGCTGGCGTCGACACGATTCGTAATCTTTACGTGCGCTCGAGTGGCGGCAAGATGGTGCCAATGAGCACGCTGGTGACGATCGCGCCCAGTCGCGCGCCGCTGACCGTCCAGCATGATTTCCAGTTTTCGGTGTTCGATGTCACCTTCAACCTCGCCGAAGGGGTCAGCATGGGCGAGGCGGTCCCGCTCGTGCAGGCGACCATGAGCGAGTTGCGAATGCCGGGCGACATCAAGGGCGAATTCGGCGGCGACTTCCGTCGCTTCCAGCAACAGCAATCGGGCCAGGGCATCCTGATCATTGCGGCGATCATCGCGGTCTATCTGGTGCTGGGCATCCTCTACGAAAGCCTGATCCACCCGGTCACGATCCTGTCCACGTTGCCCGCAGCCGGTGTCGGCGCACTGCTGGCCATGCTGGTGACCGACACGGAACTCAGCATCGTTTCGGTGATCGCGATCGTGCTGTTGATCGGCATCGTCAAGAAAAACGCGATCATGATGATCGACTTCGCGTTGAACGCGCAGCGCAACGACGGCCTGACTCCTCTCGAAGCGATCCGCGAAGCCGGCCTGGTCCGCTTCCGGCCGATCATGATGACTTCACTGGTCGCAATCCTAGGCGCACTCCCCCTCGCGATCGGTTTCGGTGTCGGCAGCGAACTGCGCACCCCGCTAGGCATCGCGATGATCGGCGGCCTGCTGGTTTCGCAAAGCCTCACCCTGTTCTCGACACCGGCGCTGTACCTCGTCTTCGCGCGCTGGTCGGAACGCCGGCGTGAACGCCGGGCGGCGAAGCAGGCCGCTCGAACGATGGTGCACAACCAGCCAAGCAACCAGAATGCGTAGCGAGCGCGTGAACGAAACGAGCGCTACAAACTGAACGACACGCGCAATTCATACTTCGTCATCAAGGAATAGCGTATACAGCCACGTCGCGCAAGCCGCGCCACATTCAATTCCTGGAGAAAAATCAATGAAGTTCCACGTTCTTGCCCTGGCCGTTGCGGCCGTTGTTGCTGCACCCGCCTTCGCCGCTGGCGACCAGCCCGCCGGCCTGACGGCGACGCACACATTTCCTGCCAACAAGCCCGTCACGTTCGGTCCGTCGACCGAAGTGCTTGATGGCACTGCCTTCTATTCAAATGTAACCACGTTCACGGCTAGCGCCGCGCTCAACGGTGGCGCAGCCGCTGACCCTGCCCTCCCTGCCAATACCATCACCCGTTTGATCTGCGATGACCTCACCTACAACGGTGCCGTCGCTCGCAATGTGACCGGCTACCGCTTCGCCGTTGCCAATCTGAACCCTGCCGCCGTATCGGTGCGCGCTCGCACCCGCTTTTTCCAGGACAACGGCGCCAATGCGCCGGGCGTTCTGATCGGCGGCAACTCGTTCGCCGCCTTCTCGTTCGCCGGCAATCAGATAACGCTACTTACCGCAAATCCGTTGGCCACCGCAATTGCCTTTCCAGGCACTGGGCCAGCCGTCAAAGTGTGGGCCTGCATCACCTTCGACAACAACTCGGGTGCGACGGGCGCCACCGTCGCTGAACTCAACAATTTCGGAATGGGCACCTACAATCCGCCCGATCGCGGCACGTCGGCCGACACCTTCTTCCAAACCACGGCCAACGGCTCGTTTTTCGCCTCCAATCCTGCGGGCACGACCGGCAATTTGGGCGGAGCTCCCGTAGCCAACTTTGGCTGGGAACTGCTTGATGCGGTGACGATGCCGGTTGAGTTGCAGTCGTTCGAAGTCGAGTAAGCCGGTTTATTCGTAGCGCAAAACCCGCGGCCAGTGGTCGCGGGTTTTTTGTTGCTGCAGTTTCGGGGTCGCGCTACCCCAACGGTAAGCGCAACGTGAACTCGGCACCGCCCCCCGCACGGGTTTCGGCGCGGACGCTGCCGGCGTGTTCTTCGGCGATCTTCTTGACCACCGCGAGGCCCAGTCCCGTGCCTTTCGCCTTGCTGGTGGTGTAGGGCTCGTACCAGCGTTCGCCGAAGTCGGCGGGCAGGCCGGGGCCATTGTCGGCGACGCTGAGTTCGACCCAGTTAGCGCCGCCATCAGTGACCGCTCGGGTCGATACGATGATCTGCGGCTTGCCATCGTCACCCACCGCTTCCAGCGCATTCTTCAACAGGTTGTGCAGCGCCTGACGCAGTCGTACGGCGTCAGCGCGGACGAGGGGTTCGTCGACGACGAGGTCGCTGGTCAGGGTCAGCCGCTGGTCGTTGGCGTAGAGATCGAGCACTTCATCGACCAGCGCATTGAGCGCGATCGGTCGCGTCGTGATCTGCGGCGGACGCGCGTAGTCGCCGAATGAGTTCACCATCGTCTTGAGCGCTTCGACCTGCGAGACGATGGTGCGGGTGGCGCGATCGAGCACTTCGCTGTCGTCGGCCGGCAAGCGCCCCAGAAAGCGTCGGCGCAGGCGCTCGGCGGCGAGCTGGATCGGGGTCAGCGGGTTCTTCACTTCATGGGCAAGACGACGCGCCACCTCACCCCAAGCCGCATCGCGTTCTGCGCGATTGAGCACCGTCAAGTCGTCGAACACCGCAACGTAGCCCGCATCTCCTGGCAGGGCGGCACCACGCAGCATCAGCACGCGCCGACCTTCCGGGGTTTCGACGACGAGTTCCTCGCGCCATTCGCGCAACCCTTCGCGGAAATGCCGCGCAAGCGGATCGGTGAAGCCCGAGAGTTGCGGCGCGTCGCGACGGATTTCGGCGAGGGTCTGGCCACTCTGTTTTCCAAGGGCGACGCCCAGAATCGTTTCCGCTGCCGGGTTGGCGATGCGCAAACGCCCTTCCGGATCGAAACCGAGTACGCCAGCCGAAAGCCGCTCCAGCAAGGCTTCAAGCCAGGCGCGTTGTTCGTTGATCTCGTGGGTGCTGTGCCGGGCCCTCGCGCTGGCGAGCTCGATCTCGCGTGTCATCTGCGCGAACGAGCGAACCAGGAAACCGAGCTCATCATCGCTGGCCGTCGGCAACGGCGTGTCAAATCGGCCGGCACCAATCGCCCGCGTTGCAACGGCAAGCCGACCGATCGGCGCAACCAGACGACGCGCAATGCCGAACGCGGCGAGCATTGCGAACAGCACCGACAGCAAAAGCACGAAGGTAAGGATCAACGCGAAGGTAAGTTTCAGTGATTCGCGCAGGTACTTGAACGTCTGGAACTGAAAACTCGCGTTCTCGATATTGCGCAACAGCGGCTGCAGACGTGGCGACACCAGGAAAAGTCCCTGCACGCTGCGCTGGTCGCCGGGCCGCGCGTTGATCGGTAGCACCACGCGCAACATGAGGTCATCGACGAACGGCTCCGCTGCGGCGTAGCGGCCTTCGCCGGCCATGCGCAGCAGGATCGCCGCATCGGGTAGTGGCGCCTGCAACAGGCGCGGGTCCGAACTGGCTGCCGCCAGTACGCGATGGTTGGCATCAAACACGCTGAGACTGACGGCTTCACTGCCGGCCAACGCGTCGAGCGAATCATCGAGCAGGTCCTGCAATTCGCTGTCGCTGCGGTTGCCGATCAAGGCGACTTCGGCAGCAACACTT
Source organism: Lysobacterales bacterium (assembly GCA_038255665.1). Lineage (GTDB taxonomy): Bacteria > Pseudomonadota > Gammaproteobacteria > Xanthomonadales > Rhodanobacteraceae > Dokdonella. The sequence goes on from JBBSLA010000036.1 coordinate 6,067, forward strand.
CTCTCGGCGCGCACCAGTCGCTCGTCGACGACGGCGCGGCCTACTTCCAGCGCATCACCCAGCGCGCTTTCCAGCGGCACGCTGAACCACTTGTCCACCGTCGCATCGAGAAATCGCAACGAGAACGCATAGACCACAACTACCGGCGGCACCGCCAGCAGTACCAGCATGATGAGCAGGCGTCTCGTGAGTTGTGCGCCGGGCACGTCGCGATGGATATCCGAACGCAATCGCCACAGGCGCTGCACGATCAGCGCAAAAAGTATCAGTAGCGCGAACGAGGCCGCGCCCAGCACCCACTGGTAATGACGTGACATGGCGAGCCCGCCGCCAGTCACTTCTTCGGCCAGTCGCAACGACGCGACCAGCAGTCCAACGACCGCGACGATGGGCAGCAAGCGGCGCAGCACGAAGGTCAACCAGCGTCGGCGATCCACTCGAACTCCTTCGTCTTCAATCGCCAATCGCGCGACAGGAACGCCGGCAGCCGCAATGCACCCGGCAAGGCATTGCGTTCCAGGCTCACTTCGACGTGCCAGCGCGTGCCGACAGGAATGTCGTCGATCTGGCGATCGATCGCGATCCGCAGCGCCGCGAGTGCATCGACCAGATAGGCCGGCGCGACGGCGCTGCGAATGATGTCGCTGCGATCGCGATCGCGCAGCACGTAACGTCGCGACAGCGGGAAATAGCGCATCTCGACGCGACGCGTGGCCTGCAATGTTTCGTCATCGTTGCGCAGGTTCACGGCGAAGGTCAGCGGAATGCCGTGGTCCAGCGCATCGCGCAGGGTTTCGCCCAACTCGCAATCCAGCGACAGTTGCAGCACGGGGCCGCTGATCGTGTTGATGATCGACGCGCTGCGCACACTGAGCGAGTTGCCGGTTTCGCGCGGGCCCGTGCAGCCCGCGAGCAGGAGCGCGAGCAGCACGCACGCGAGCAGCCGTCGCGTGGTGCGCGTTAAGCGCTCAAGCTGCCTTGGCAATGACTGCATAGTAGAAACCGTCCATCCCTCGATCGCCCGGCAAGCGTTGCCGGCCCATGCCGGCGACTTCACCCCATTCGGACGACAACGCCAGCGCGTGTGCATCATCGCGGGCAGCGAGGAAACGCGCCACCACGTTCTCGTTTTCGGCGCGCAGGATTGAACACGTTGCATAGACCAGCCGCCCGCCGGGTGCCAGCAATGGCCACAGTGCTTCCAGCATCTGCGATTGCGTCGCGACCAGGTTTGGAATATCCGAGGCACGACGATGCAGTCGGATATCCGGTTGCCGACGCAGGATGCCGAGTGCCGAACACGGGGCGTCGAGCAGGATGCGATCGAACGCGCGGCCATCCCACCACGCATCAGGTTTCGTTGCATCGCCAATAAGGACTTTCGCGCTCAGGCCGCCGCGCGAAAGGTTGGCGCGGACGCGGTCCAGTCGCGACGCATCGCGATCCAGCGCCAGCAGTTCGACGTCGGCGCGTTCGAGTATGTGCGCGGCCTTGCCACCCGGCGCGGCACAGGCATCGAGCACGCGCAGGCCATCGCGCAAATCCATCAGTTCGACGACGCGCTGGGCGGAGCCGTCCTGTACGGAAAACGCGCCTTCACCAAAACCGGGTAGTCGCGTCACATCGGTGCTGTCGGCGAGGATCAGCGCGTCGGGGAGCAGTTCATCGGTTTCGGTTTCGAACCCGGCGGCGTCGAGCTTCGCGCGCAAGGCATCGACGCTGCTGACACGGCGATTCACGCGCAGTGTCAACGGCGCTTGCACATTGCTTTCAGCGAGGATGGCGTTGACGTGGTCGGGCCAGTCAGCGCGGATCGCATCGATCAGCCAGCGCGGTTGCGCGAAACGCGTTAACGGATCGCGATCCAGTTGCAGTTCGATGTCGTCGCGCTCGCGCAGAAAACGACGCAACACTGCGTTGACCATGCCCGCTTGCTTGACGTAGCCGAGCGCTTTCGCCGCATCGACCGCACTGGCCACGACCGCATGTTCGGGCAACTCCAGCGCCGCAATCTGGACCAGCGCCAACACCAGCAGCGTGCGCAGCTCGCGCAGCTTCTGTGGCAACGGGCGATCCATCAGCAACGGCAAGGCGGCATCGAATCGAAACCAGCCGCGTGTGCCGGCGAACAGCAATGCCGAGAGCAAGGCGCGATCACGCGGATCGGCGATGCGCGGCGTAGTCGTCGCCAAGGCGGCCCGCAGCGACACGCCATCGAAAACGATGCGCGCCAACGCATGCACGGCTTCGACGCGAACGACGACGCCTGTGTTCAAACCTTGCCTCGCAAATCGGGCCGAGCATTCAACCAGTCGCGTACGTCGATGCGACGACCACCGGCGCGTTGCACGGCGAGCACACGCAACACACCGTCACCCGTCGCAACATCGATGCCGTCAGCACGCGCCGCGATCACGCTGCCGGGTTTGACGGTATGAGTTTCGTTGAGCGCAACGGCGGCGTGGATGCGCAGGTGTTCGCCTGCGATCTCGCCCTCGGCAATCGGCCACGGATTGAACGCTCGTATTTGGCGTTCGAGTTGATTTGCCGACAGAGACCAGTCGAGCGCTGCCTCGGATTTTTCCAGTTTGTGCGCGTAGGTGACGCCGGATTCTTCCTGCGCCGTCGCTGCTGGCAGCCTGTCATCAAGCAATCGACGCAATCCATCAGCCAGCAGTTCAGCACCTAGCAACGACAACCGGTCATGCAGCGATCCGCCAGTTTCGCTCGCGGCGATTGCCGTGCGTGCACGCAGCAGCACCGGTCCGGTGTCGAGGCCCGCTTCCATCTGCATCAAGTCAACGCCAGTCTCGCTGTCGCCGGCAAGAATGGCGCGCTGTATCGGCGCCGCACCGCGCCAGCGCGGCAGCGACGAGGCATGCACGTTCCAGCAACCCAGGCGCGGAATCGCAAGCACTTTCTTCGGCAGGATCAAGCCGTAGGCAACGACGATCAGCAAGTCGGGAGCGAGTTCACGCAAGCGTGTCTGGGCAGCCGGATCGCGCAGGGTTTCGGGTTGTTCGACGACGATTTCGGCATCGATTGCGGCTTGCTTGACCGGGCTTGGCGCCAGCTTGCGGCCACGCCCGGCGGGCCGGTCTGGTTGCGTGTAGACGGCGATCACGTCGACAGCCGATGCGATGACCGCACGCAGGCACGGCACCGAAAATTCTGGTGTTCCCGAAAACACAACGCGCAGTTTTGGCGACGGCACAGCTGAAGACATTCAAGCTTCCCACGATTAAGGCAGTCCGCCATTGTAGGGATGCCGCGCCTTGATCTCTAAAGCGACACGTCGGCAGTGAGCACGCACTGACGTTCAACGTCGCCATGACGCGCAGAACCCTTCGCGCATCACGACTGGATGTGTTGTTACGCCGACGGCTCCTTCTTCTTTTTCGGCTCAGCCTTCTTCGCTTCGGCGATGAAGGCGCGTATCTGGTCGTCAAGTACCGGCAGCGGCACCGATCCCTGCTTCAAGACCGCATCGTGGAAGGCCTTGATGTCGAACTTGTCGCCAAGCTCCTTCTCGGCTTCGGCGCGCAACTGCACGATGCGGATTTCGCCGAGCTTGTACGACAACGCCTGCGCCGGCCACGAGATGTAGCGATCAACTTCGGTCGTCACTTCGTGCTCGCTGAGCGCGGTGTGATCGCGCAGATAAGCCAGCGCTTGGTCGCGGGTCCAGTCCATGTGATGCACGCCGGTGTCGATCACCAGTCGGCAGGCGCGCCACATTTCATAGGTCAGTCGACCGAAATCTTCGTAAGGCGTTTCGTAGATGCCCATCTCGGTGCCGAGCTTTTCGGTGTAGAGCGCCCAACCTTCTCCATACGCCGAGATGTAATTCTCGCGACGGAATTCGGGTTGTTCGGCTTGTTCGCGAGCGAGGCCACCTTGCAATGAATGTCCAGGCGATGACTCGTGCAGGGTCAGGGCCGGCAGGTTGTAGAGCGGTCGCGATGGCAGGTCGTAGGTGTTGAGCCAGTACGTATCAACACCGCCGCGACCGGCGGTCCAGAACGGCGCGATATCGGCCGGCACCGGCACGATGGTGAAGCGCGCGCGCGGCAAGGTTCCAATGAACTTGCCGACCTGGCCATCGGCGCGCTTGGATATCCACGCGGCCCGGTTAAGCAACTCCTGCGGCGTCTTCGCGTAGAACTGCGGATCGGTGCGCAGGAACGCGATGAAATCGGCGAAGCTGCCCTCGAACTTCAGGTCCGCGATGATCTGGTCCATCTGAGCCTTGATGCGCGCGACTTCATCGAGGCCAATCGCATGGATCTGATCCGCATCGAGATCAAGCGTGGTGTATTCGCGAATCTGCTGGCGGTAGTAAGCCTTGCCGTCGGGCAGCGCTTCGGCGGCCAGCGTGGTGCGTGCCTTTGGCGTGTATTCGTCGCGGAAAAACTTCAGCAACTTCCCGTAGGCCGGGATCAGCTTGTCGCGAATCGCAGCGACACCTTCCTTGCGCAGGCGTTCTTGCTCGGCGGCGGGGATGCTGGCAGGCATTTTCTTGTACGGATCGTAGAACGTACTCGCCGTCGCATCCTTCAGGTCGGCAACCGCCGCGATGGAAACATCGCGACCATCGAGCACCGCGCGCGGCACGCTGAAACCACGTTTCAGACCGGCCCGCATATTGGTGATCTGGTCGTCGAAATAGCGCGGCACGTCGGCCAGTCGCGCGGCGTAGGCGTGGTATTCATTCGCGTTCTTGAAGGGTCGGCGCGTCATGAAACCCAGGTTCGACCAGAATGACGAGTCGGCATTGAACGGCGCTTCGTACGCGCCGAATCGTACTTCGGCAGCGAGGTTCTCGACCTGCGGTCGATACACCGCGTAGTTGATTTGCTCATTCGGCGACAGCGCCTTGACGTCGATCTTGTCGAGGTCAGCCAGCACGCCGTCCCAAACTTTCAGCCGGTTGTCCTGTGTTTCGGCATCAACTTTTGGCAGTGTTTTCTTCGCGCCGCTGTTGTCGCCATCCTCGTCCGCGCCGCCGCTTTGCTGCTTGCGCCACTGGTACTCTTTTTCATGGATCGCCTTGAAGCGCGCGTCTGCCGAGTTGGCGACAGGGCTTTCGGCGTTTGCGAACGGGATGGCGGCGAACAGCAGGGCGAGCAGCAGGTGTTTCATCGGGGCGGTTCCGGCAACGGATGGTGTCGCCATCATCGCATTCGCTGACGAGCCTGAGGCTTGTACACGCGGCCGGGTTCTCAATTCTGAAACGCAACACCCCCAGCGCTTTGGTGGACCAGGTGACCTAACTTGCGCCACTAAACCGGCAAGTGGAGTTGCTCAGGCTCAGAGGTCACCTCACACAGTGCGCCCAATGCCAGGTTCATGCGTTGCGCGAAGCAGGACGCCTCCTTAGCAGCAATGGAAAACGCTTAGGTCGTTCAGCCACCACAGCTTGCCTAGTGCTGCATCGCAACGGCAGCGCAGCAAGCTACGTTCCTGATCGCACACACTCTGGATCCCCCTGTCGCCCCAGCGAGCAAGCTCGCGGCCGAGGATTCCGCGCCTGTGCTCACCGCTTACCGAGGTGATGCCGTGCAGACTCCTTATTGTTCTACACGCAGCCGCATCAAAGAAAGGGCCGCCGCATTCAATTCTACGGTCAAGCCATAGCTCGAGCGTGGAGTTGATGCGGCGGAGCTGATGTGTGAAACGCTAGCCGACATCTCTTCGTCTCTCTAACGTCCCCTCCTCCTCAAGGCGAAGCGAGGGCGATATCCAAGAACACCGATCAGACCAAGCAGACCACCGAGCAACAACAATGAGAGCCCTCTCAACGTTGGCACTGGAGTGATCTGAGCACCTTGGGGAATAAGTAAGGGCACAGTAAATGTCGGACATACGACGTTTGGCAAAACGTTTGTCGCTATCGGTTGGACGACTACTGAATAGTTTCCAGCTGGAAGTATTCCAAGTGAAGTGAAAGCAACCGGAATCGTAGAAAACGGCACAACGATTCCACGAGCATCGAGAGTAATTTGAAACCCGTTGACAATGATATTTTCCGGCTTAAAATCATATGTAATGCCTTGGCCGAATGATTGCCTTAAACCCATCCAAGTTTCCTTGTTGGAGCTTAATAAAACTCCATCGGGCGCAATAAATAATACGGATGCAATATTTGTCGCGCAGTATGGAGTTGTTTGAGCGCTTGTTTTTAAAGGCACACTAAAAAGTGCAACAATAGATAGCCCAGCTAAGACGTAAACCTTCATTGACATGATCCTCCAAAAAGTGGGTCGAGGCCAACTTGCTGGACCCCGGCAACCGGAAATTCATCACCGTCGAGCAATCCGTCGCAGTCGCTATCCTGACTAAACCAATCGAGCCCGTACATCCGCTCCATGCCATCGGGCAATCCGTCACCATCTGTGTCCTCATTTGGGAATACATAACCAAGCTGCGTCAAATTAAGTCCGGGCTGTGGAAGAGTATATCCAGGAAACGATAGTGTGGAGATCTGGCTTTCGGTCAAAAGAGCTGATCGACCCTCGGCTGGGTTATAGAGACGATATAGGATCTGTGGTTCACTCGGATCACCTAGGTCATCACAGGAAAACCCAGATGGACATGCATTCATAATGTATCCTTCAATTCCATCATACTTGTATGTGTTTATTTCGTTTGAAGGGCCACACTGATTCAGCTGATCGTAAATCGCTATTTCTGCTTGAGAAATAAGATATGCGTGACGCTTGAGGTCGCAGGACTCACGAAAGCTCATTGTGTAAAGTGGTATCATAATTGAAGGCTGGTTGTTCCAAAGAGTGTTTGCCGATGTGAACACCCAAAATGCGGATCTCGGTATTGGCTTATACTCTTGATGCGGAAAGCTTTTTATACCCGGAAAATTAGGGTAACCAACAGCTCCTTGGCCTCCTTCGATTCCTAACGCTATGGTAGACGAAGTATAGCTAGAGCCTAAGCTGCCATCGGGATACGCAAGATAATTTCCCCAGTGCGCGCCTAGAATAGTTTGGGGTCTCGTCGAATACAATAAGTCACTATTCGCGAAATTTAGCGCAACGAACATTGGTGTCAAACGGTTCTTGACAATCGATGCCGCGATCTTGCCGTGCACGCGGTCAATCGCATTCGAGGCATTTGGAATACCCCAAGCTAACCTGTTCGCGCCTGTGATACCGTCGTTGTTATAGTTGCCGCCATTAGAAGCTGTGTCCGCTAGTGTGGAGTACAGTTCGGTAGTCCGAACCAATGGGTTTGCTGATCGTAACAAACCGACAATTCCGGAAAATATGGGGGCGGCCATCGAAGTGCCAGTAGAGTACCCGTACCCATCAATGGTGTTCGCGAAGTTTTCATCGTGAAAGTAGAAATCTGAAAATGGATAGATAGATGTGTGCCCTTCTGGAACTGTCGATATCACTTTGCGGGCGGGGGACACAAAGTCCATCTGTTCGTTATCGGTACTGTAGTTTGAGCCACATTCGTTAGGTACCGGGTAGAGGGACGGACATTTCGTGAAGTATCCACCATCGTTCCTGTCGTATAGCTCTGGTGCCCATGGGTTTCCTGGCTCTGCTTCATCCCAGAGGTGTAAGCGCGCATCGATGCCGCCGATTCCAAAGGCAAGTGGTTCACTCGCGGGCCAGTTGATTTGAGGACGACGATCGTTGCCGGCAGCAGCTACAAAGACAACGTCACGAAAATTCATGTAGCCTAATGCGGCGCAGAAAGGACTGTCGCTCGGTGTAATGGGGTTCGAGCATTTCGTTCCCAAAGGGAATTTTTCGGAAAGAGTAAACCCAGCGCTTAGATTGATGACCTGCGAACCTTGGTCAGTAAGCCAGATGGCTGCTGCTGTTAGTTGGGGCTCATTAGGAAACGTTTGTGCATATGCTACTGAACAGTTCCAACATGCGCCAACGCCTCCTTTTGTGACGGGAGCCGTGGAGCCGACGGTTGAGTTGTTTGGATTGGCGGCTACAAGGCCTAACACGTGAGTGCCGTGCTCCGGGTAGAAAAATTGATTGGGTTCCAGTTGTGCGTTGTGGAAGTTCCAAGTCCTGTTTGTTGCCACTACCCGTTTAATATCTGGATGGAGTACTTCGTAGGTGGTAAGTGCTATGTTGTTGAAGTCATACGTGAGGCTGAATCCTCCATCCATGATTCCGACTCGCGCCCAGCCTGGATTGCGACTCCATGCGTCCGGGAGTCCAGCCACCCATTGCTGTGCCCACCATTGATAGTTATCCAGTAGATAGTTGGGCGCACCAGGCCCACCCGTGTAAGCGAAGAATGTGTCGGTGGGCGCTATCGAAAAGTGGCCCGCACGATCAATGCTGGCGTATGCAAAGCGCCTGTCTTGTTGCAAACGCCTCTCAACAGCGTCCAAGGACTCGGGCGACGGGTATTGAAGAGTGACGTAGTGTCGAGATACTTCAACGAGCCGTACGTACTCATCGACAGCCCCCTCCATTCGATCGCTTAGCGAAATAGTCGGCGCAGCGGAGCTGGGCCTGCCAATAAGGGCAAATAACTCTGGGTTGACGTCTGGTTGAGCAACGGCCGACAGCACGGCTTGCGCGTTAAGGGTTGAGCGTGGAGAGTTGTCAACTACCGAGATGGTGATGCTGGTCGGTTCAGAGCGCACCTGAAGCGGCTGCGCTATCGTGAACGTCGCGAGCTGAAACGACAACAGAAGTAGTGTCATTGTGGATGCAAAGCCGCGCCACCTTGTTCGAGTGAACGTCCGGTGATTTTGGATTGAATTGCAGGATGTTTTCCACTTCATGTTCAAGCGCCCTTTTCCCATGTAGCGACAGCGAGGGCTTACCAAGCGTCGCCCCTACCGCTACTCCAAGTGTCGTATGTGCAGCAATCCTCTCACGTAAAGTGGCAGCTATTGCGTGCAGCCCCAAATGGTCAAAGTTGTTCGACAGCGGGTGGAGGGCCCGGAATGGCTGGAATAGCTGTCGCAAAAGCCCGCCGCGCAGGAACCATCCTTGGTGCGACAACTTTTGCGATAGATGTTCCATGCTGATCGGGAACACCCGCGTGTCCACTGGTGGCCAAGACGAGCAGCGCGCCGCCCTGAAAGCAGTGGGATGCGAATGCGTGTTTGAGGAGAAAGCGTCTTGCACCTGACGCGATCGCCTGCATGTGCCATCGGCTGGTGCCATCGTGGCGCGCGGTCACCGCAGGATGATGCTGGCCGTGCCGTCGATGGTCGGATTCGACTTGGCAGCACGATAAGCCTGCACGAAGCGCCACAGCCAGCCAGCGAAGAAACCGGCCGCCATGCCCGATACGGCAGCGTCCAAGCGCATGAAGTCGACGCGATGATTGAAGCTCAGCACTGCCGCCACGTTGAGGAAGTAGTGTGCGGCGAAGATCACCACGATGCGCGCCAATGGCCAAGCGGAACCGGCGAGGAAGATGCGGTAACCACCGGCGACAACCCGCATGGCTGGGCGGGAGAGGCTACCGATGACCAAACCCGCGCTGGCGGCGACCAACCAAGTCGAGATTGCCGCTGCATCGTCACGCATGCAAAGGCCGATCAAGCCGGCCACTACGAACAGAACCGGGATCAAGCACACGCGTCGAGCGTCGCGTTCACCATCGCGCAGGCGCAGCGCGCCCAGCGCGATGACAACGGCGAAGAGAACGAAAACCCAGGTCGGAGTGTGGGTGAGAATTTCGAGGATCATGGCGGTGGTCTGGCTGGGATTGGAGGGGCCATGCTCCGCCGTTCGCTCGCAACGGCATAGATGCCGGCGGTCACCGATGCCGGGTGCCGGAAGTCACCACTTGTCGGATTGGCCTTGTCGCCATTGGGCGAGGCCTTCACGATGGAGACCATGAACACGCAATCCACCACGCAACGCTGGCTCGCCGCGCTGCGAAAACCCATGAGTCTTGCCGCGCTGGTGACCTGGCTGGCGGTGTTCGCGACGGTGCTGTTTGGCGTGTTTGGCAGTCGTGTCGCCGAACGCGGGGTAACGATTCCGACGATCATCGCGATGCTGGTATTCCTCTTCGGCGTCGTGGCGGATATCGTCAAGGTTGAGGGTTGCCAGCGCCTCGGTCGCGCCGTTTTCTTGATCGAGATCGAGGCCATCGCGGCGTTGCTGGTGTTGGCGCTCACTGGTGATGGCAGCGTGCCGGCCCTGTTCGTCATCCTGGCCGTGCAGATCGCCTATCTGGGTAGCCCGATTCGCTGGTGGCTGATGGGCATCAACAACATCGGTTTGATCGGCGTGTTGTTGTGGATGTGGCCGCTCGGTGGCGCGATCGCCACGTTCGGGCTTTATGCCGGCTTCCAGGCCTTCGCAACCTTGACCGCCTTCTATGCACGCAGCGCCGAGAACAGCCGCGATGCGTTGCGATTGGTCAACGCCGAATTGCTGGCGACGCAATCGCTGCTGGAAGACAGCGCGCGCAGTCACGAACGCTTGCGCCTGTCGCGCGAATTGCACGATGTCAGCGGTCACAAATTGACGGCGCTGAAGTTGCAATTGGCTGCACTGGCACGCGATCCCGCAGGTGCGCCACCGGCCGTCGAAACGGCAGCTCGATTGGCCGATGAATTGCTCGGCGACATCCGCGCCGTCGTCAGCCAAATGCGTCATGACGAAGGGCTTGATCTTGGTCGCGCCATCGAAGAACTCGCCGCGCCGATCCCGCGTCCGCGCGTCAACCTTTCGATTCAGCCGAACCTGCGCATTGACGACATCGCACAGGCGCGCGCGCTGCTGCGTGCCGCGCAAGAAGCACTCACCAACGCGGCGCGACATTCACAGGCCGAGCAGGTCTGGCTGAGCTTGGGCCGACGCAACGGCAGCATAGAACTCGACGTTCGCGACAATGGTCGCGGCGCTGTGCAACCTCGCGCTGGCAATGGTTTGACTGGCATGCGCGAACGGCTCGAAGACGTTGGCGGTGGACTACGCATTTCCGGTAGCGATGGATTTCAGTTGACCGCATGGGTGCCCGGCACATGAAGATAGACATCGGAAGCGCTGCACCGATTCGTCTCGCCCTGGCCGACGACCAAGCCCTGGTTCGCGCTGGTCTGCGCGCCCTGCTAGAAAGCTTTGCCGACCTGCGTGTCGTGATTGAAGCGGCTGATGGGGAAGAGCTGATCGCGGCACTGGAAACAACAGCGGTCGATGTGATCCTGTCCGATATCCGCATGCCCGGCACCGGCGGCATTCAAGCCCTGCAACGCTTGCGCGAAGCTGGAAACATGACGCCCGTTATTTTGCTGACCACATTCGACGACGCTGACTTGCTGCTGCAAGCTACGCAGAGTGGCGCGCAGGGTTTCTTGCTGAAAGACGCCGCGCCGGAAGATTTGCGCGATGTGATTCTGGCTACCTCTCGGGGTGAGTCGCTGTTGCAGCCCGTATCGACCGAGCCGGTTCGAGCCCGCTATGCCTATCGCGACAGCGATGCGCCGAAAGCGAATTTCAGCGAGCGCGAAGTCGCGATCCTGCGTCTGCTCGCAGGCGGTTATTCGAACAAGGAAATCGCGCGCACGCTGTTTCTCGCCGAAGGCACCGTGAAGAACTACGTGTCGGACATCCTCGACAAATTGGCCACTCGAGACCGCACCCGCGCCGTGCTGAAGGCGATCACGCTGCGGATCATCTGAACCTTGCGAGCGCGTGAGAGCACCCGGGGGTCGCGCCAGGAACGGCCAGCGGCGACAATAGACCGCTACGCGTTGGTGCCGGAAGTGAGAACCGCGATTCCGCGAGCGCCTGCGCTGTACCCACAGAGCGAGCACCCGCATGTCCACAGCCAGCGCCGGCAACCAATTCCGCGCCGCCCTTTCCGAAGAAACCCCACTGCAGGTAATGGGCGCGATCACGGCTTACGCCGGCCTGATGGCGCAACGCGTCGGTTACAAGGCGCTGTACCTGTCCGGTGGCGGCGTTGCCGCCAATTCGCTTGGCATGCCCGACCTTGGTATCAGCACGATGGAAGACGTGCTCACCGATGCACGCCGCCTTGTCGATGCCAGCGGTATGCCGCTGCTGGTCGATATCGATACCGGCTGGGGCGGTGCGTTCAACATCGCCCGAACCGTTCGCTCTTTCATCAATGTCGGCGTCGCCGCCGTCCATATGGAGGACCAGGTTGGCCAGAAACGCTGCGGCCATCGACCCGGCAAGGAAGTGGTAACAACAGCTGAAATGTGCGACCGCGTGAAGGCGGCCGTTGATGCGCGCACAGATGCCAGCTTTGTCATCATGGCGCGTACCGATGCGGCCGCCAGCGAAGGCGTCGATTCGGCGATCGAACGCGCGTGTGCTTATGTTGAATCCGGCGCCGACATGATCTTCCCGGAAGCCATGCGCACCCTCGACGACTACCGCCGCTTCAAGCAAGCCGTAAAGGTGCCGATCCTGGCCAACCTCACCGAGTTTGGATCGACGCCGTTCTTCACCACCGATGAGTTACGCGAAGCGGGTGTCGATATCGCGCTGTACTGCTGCGGCGCCTATCGCGCAATGAACAAGGCTGCGCTGAATTTTTACGAAACAGTGCGCCGAGAAGGCACTCAGAAAAACATCATCGACCAATTGCAAACCCGCGCCGAACTGTACGACTACCTGCGCTACCACGAATACGAAGACAAGCTCGACCAGCTGTTCGCCGGCAACAAGTAAATCCTGCCATCACGATGGCGCGACATTGAACAAGGATCCAAGCATGAGCACACCCAGCGATACGCCTTCCGCAGGCGGCTTCAAGCCGAAAAAATCTGTCGCCCTTTCCGGCGTCGCTGCAGGCAACACGGCGCTTTGTACGGTCGGTAGAAACGGCAACGACCTGCACTATCGCGGCTACGACATCCTCGACTTCGCCGACACCGCCGAGTTCGAGGAAATCGCGCATCTGCTCGTCCACGACAGGTTGCCCAATGAAGCAGAGCTGCGCGCCTACAAGGCAAAGCTGAAGTCATTGCGTGGCTTGCCTGCTTCGGTGAAGAGCGCGCTGGAAGCACTGCCGGCATCGTCGCATCCAATGGACGTGATGCGTACCGGTGTTTCCACGCTGGGCTGCGCCTTGCCCGAGAAAGACGACCACAACCATCCCGGCGCGCGCGACATCGCCGACCGGTTGATGGCGAGCCAGGGCTCGATGCTGTTGTACTGGTACCACTTTTCGACCAATGGCCGACGCATCGATGTCGAGACCGACGACGATTCAATCGGCGGCCACTTCCTCCATTTGTTGCATGGGCAAGTGCCACCGGATAGCTGGGTGCGCGCGATGCACACCTCTCTCATTCTTTATGCCGAACACGAGTTCAATGCATCGACGTTTGCGGCGCGCGTGATTGCCGGCACAGGTTCGGACATGTATTCCGCCATCGTCGGCGGCATCGGCGCATTGCGCGGCCCCAAGCATGGCGGTGCCAACGAATTCGCGTTCGAGATCCAGAAACGCTACGAATCTCCCGACGACGCCGAGGCCGACATCCGCGCCCGCGTCGAGCGCAAGGAAGTCGTGATCGGCTTTGGCCATCCGGTCTACACGGTCAGCGATCCACGCAACAAGGTGATCAAGGAAGTCGCTCGCGAACTGTCCGCCGAGGCCGAGAACATGCGCATGTTCGACATCGCGGAGCGGCTGGAATCGACGATGTGGGATGCCAAGAAAATGTTCCCCAACCTCGACTGGTTCAGCGCGGTCAGCTATCACCAGATGGGCGTGCCGACCGCGATGTTCACGCCGCTGTTCGTGATCTCGCGAACCAGCGGCTGGAGCGCACACGTGATCGAACAGCGCATCGACGGCAAGATCATCCGCCCCAGCGCGAACTACACCGGCCCGGAAGACTTGAAGTTCGTGCCGATCGAACAACGCACGTAGTCATGAATATCGACTACCGCAAGCCACTGCCCGGAACCAAACTCGACTATTTCGATACCCGCGCTGCCGTCGATGCGATCCAGCCGGGCGCTTACGACAAGTTGCCCTACTGCTCTCGTGTATTCGGTGAAAACCTGGTCCGCCGCTGCGATCCGGCCACGCTGGAAGCGTCGTTGCGGCAGTTGATCGAGCGCCGCAGCGATCTCGACTTTCCGTGGTTTCCCTCACGCGTGGTCTGCCACGACATCCTTGGCCAAACCGCGCTGGTCGACTTGGCCGGCTTGCGCGATGCCATTGCCGAGCGTGGCGGCGATCCGGCCCTGGTCAATCCAGTGGTGCCGACCCAGTTGATCGTCGATCACTCGCTAGCCGTCGAGCACGCCGGTTTCGACAAGGACGCGTTCGAGAAGAATCGCGCCATCGAGGACCGCCGTAACGAAGACCGTTTCCACTTCATCGAATGGACCAAAAAAGCGTTCAAGAACGTCGACGTGATTCCGCCCGGCAACGGGATCATGCATCAGATCAATCTGGAACGAATGTCACCGGTGGTGCACTCGCGTGACGGCGTTGCGTTTCCCGACACGCTGGTTGGCACCGACAGCCACACGCCGCACGTCGATGCGCTGGGCGTGATCGCGATTGGCGTCGGCGGGCTTGAAGCGGAAAGCGTGATGCTCGGCCGCGCCTCGTGGATGCGCACGCCGGACATCGTCGGCGTCGAACTCACTGGCAGGCCGCAACCCAACATCACTGCCACCGACATCGTCTTGGCATTGACCGAATTCCTGCGTGCACAGAAAGTTGTCGGTGCGTATCTTGAGTTCTACGGCGAGGGCGCGAGCGCGCTGACGCTCGGCGACCGCGCGACCATCTCAAACATGACGCCGGAGTTCGGCGCGACGGCCGCGATGTTCTACATCGACGAGCAGACCATCACCTATTTGAAACTTACCGGTCGCGAAGACGAGCAGGTTCGCCTGGTCGAGACCTACGCGAAAGAGACTGGCTTGTGGGCGGACGCGCTCAAGACCGCCGAATACGAACGCGTCTTGTACTTCGACTTGTCATCCGTCGTTCGCAACATGGCCGGCCCGTCGAACCCGCACAAGCGCGTCGCCACCAGCGATCTTGCCGAGCGCGGCATTGCAGCGGAATGGACCGATACACCGGGACAGATGCCCGATGGCGCCGTCATCATCGCCGCGATCACCAGTTGCACCAACACCAGCAATCCACGCAATGTCGTCGCCGCCGGACTGATCGCACGCAACGCGAACGCGCGCGGCCTCACGCGCAAGCCCTGGGTGAAAACCTCGCTCGCACCGGGTTCCAAGGCCGTGCAGTTATATCTCGAAGATTCCGCTTTGCTGCCGGAACTGGAACAACTCGGCTTCGGCATCGTCGGCTTCGCCTGCACCACATGCAATGGCATGAGTGGCGCGCTCGATCCCGCGATCCAGAAAGAGATCATCGAGCGCGATCTCTATTCGACGGCGATATTGAGCGGCAATCGCAATTTCGATGGCCGTATCCATCCCTACGCCAAGCAGGCCTTCCTCGCATCGCCGCCGCTGGTGGTCGCGTATGCGATTGCCGGCACGGTGCGTTTCGATATCGAAAAAGACGTGCTCGGCATTGACCACGATGGCCAGCCGGTCACCTTGAAAGACATCTGGCCCAGCGATGAAGAGATCGACGCGGTCGTTGCCGAGTTCGTCAAGCCCGAGCAATTCCGCAAGGTCTACGATCCGATGTTCCGCATCGTCGTCGACAACGGCGAACGCATCAGTCCGCTCTACGAGTGGCGCGAAATGAGCACCTACATCCGCCGTCCGCCGTACTGGGAAGGCGCACTCGCTGGCGAACGCAGCCTGGCCGGGATGCGCCCACTCGCTGTGCTGCCGGACAACATCACGACCGATCACCTGTCCCCTTCCAACGCGATCCTGGCGACCAGCGCGGCCGGCGAATACCTCACCTCGATGGGCCTGCCCGAGGAAGACTTCAACTCCTACGCCACCCATCGCGGCGATCACCTTACCGCGCAACGCGCAACCTTCGCGAACCCGCAACTGGTCAACGAAATGGCCGTCGTCGATGGCGTAGTGAAGAAAGGATCACTCGCGCGGATCGAACCTGAAGGCGAAGTCGTGCGTATGTGGGAAGCCATCGAAACCTACATGCAGCGCAAGCAACCGCTGATCATCATCGCCGGCGCCGACTACGGCCAAGGCAGCTCGCGTGATTGGGCTGCGAAGGGCGTGCGCTTGGCTGGTGTTGAAGCCATTGCGGCAGAAGGTTTCGAGCGCATCCATCGCACCAACCTGATCGGCATGGGCGTGCTGCCACTGGAATTCCAGCCCGACACCACGCGCCATACGCTGGCGATCGACGGTACGGAAACCTTCGACGTGGTCGGCGAACGCACGCCTGGCGCAACACTTATCTTGATCATCCATCGCCGCGATGGCGAGCGCATCGAAGTACCCGTCACCTGCCGCCTGGACACCGCCGAAGAAGTGCTGATCTACGAAGCCGGCGGCGTCCTGCAACGCTTCGCACATGATTTCCTGGAGGCGACGCAGGTGGCGTGAGTCAACGGCCTTGAGACGACTTGCACGGCCAGCCAAGGCGGTCCAGACTACAATGGCAAACTTTGCCAAAGGATCTCGCCATGGCCACCATGAACATCTCTCTGCCTGACGAACTCAAGGGCTTTGTTGACGATCAGGTCGCCGAACACGGCTACGGTTCCAGCAGCGAATATTTGCGTGAATTAATTCGTAAACAGCGTGACGTTGCGAAATTTCGCGCCATGTTGCTTGAGGGCGCCAATTCCGGACCGGGCGACATCGCTGACGAAGATTTTTTCAACCAGCTTCGTCAGATCGCCAAAGGCGAAGTGCAAGTTTGAGCGACAAACCGGTCCGATTACTTGCTGCCGCGCAGCGCGAGTTGCGACAGACCACTGCGTGGTATCGCGACGAAGCCACGGAAGCTTTGGCATTGCGTTGGGCCGACGCGGTTACATTGGCCATTCGCCATATTCGGTCCAATCCGCGAACCGGCTCTTCACGATATGCCCTCGACTTGAACCTGCCCGGATTGCGCTTTTGGCCGATCACCGGATTTCCGTACCTGATCTTTTACATCGAACGCGAAACACAGGTTGACGTATGGCGGGTGCTGCACATGCAACGGGACATTCCAGCGAGAATGACGGGCGTTGAGAAAGCGTGACCGGAGAAGCTCCGTAATGAAAATCTTGATCTCTCTGCAAGTCTCAATCGTCGAGGCGGCAGACGCGGCGGCAACGTCCTGTGCAAAGGTCAGTAGTCAGTTCTACGCAGTAGGCTTGACATGCCCTGTCCCAAGCCAAGATGCGCGCAGCGTCATCCAGCAAAACAATGAAAGTCACCAATTCACCCAACTCCGCGACTGGCTGGTGCCCATGCTGATGAACGGCCAGGTGCGCGTCGCATGACCGTCCTGCGTTGCACGGCCAAATTGCTCAAGCGGCTCAAGCAACCGGCGAAGCCGTCCGAGCCCACGCCGCAGGACAACCCGCTGGGCGAGTGGTATGCGGACATCGATTTCTGGAATCGCAAGCCTTTCGTGGTGATGCTCAATGGCAGCACTGGCGTGACCTTGGTGCTCAACGGCGATGCCGCTCATCTGCGAGTGCTACACGAACGCGCGGCAGTGCAGTTCGACTCGCTGTGCGCGTTTTTCGGTCTTGCGGGCGAAAGCGCTAGGGCCGAGGTGCATGGGTTTGACGCTGGCCTCAACTTCGCGCCTACTCGCGACCGCAGCCTGTTGTCGTCGCTCAGCCAACGCAGGTTTGAAGCATGGATGGGCTTTGAGCACCAGAACCTGTCATTGGTGGATGCTTCGGCCCGGTTCTGGAATGGCCTTTACAAGCACCCGTCGCTGTCGCGTAACCGGCGCTACGACATGGATTACCACCGTCCGCTCGATCTGCTGCGCCAGCGCCTGCTGCCTGCGGCTGACATCCTCCCCCTCAACGCCACGCGGCACTGACCGACATGACGCACCAACCACAGCTACGCATCCCTGCCACCTACATGCGTGGTGGTACGTCGA
>JBBSLA010000037.1:0-23181 GCA_038255665.1 Lysobacterales bacterium
GTTGGCCTGCCACCCGGCCAGATGGGTAATTCCGAAGTGGGCCACATGAACATCGGTGGCGGCCGCGTCGTCTATCAGGACCTTACCTTGATCGACAAGGCGATTGCCGACGGCGAGTTCGCGAGCAATCCGGCGTTGCTGAAGGCGTGTGATGCTGCGAAATCGTCGAATGGAACACTGCACGTGTTCGGCCTGCTATCACCCGGCGGCGTGCATAGCCACGAGAAACACATTTTCGAGTTGTTGCGGATGGCCAAATCGCAGGGTGTGCGCAACATCGCCATGCATGCGTTTCTGGATGGCCGTGATACGCCGCCGCGCAGTGCAGCCGATAGCTTGGCAGCGCTCGATGCGGTCTGTGCCGAAACCGGCGCGCGTGTCGCCAGTGTCAGCGGTCGCTACTACGCGATGGATCGCGATGAGCGCTGGGATCGCGTCGAGCTGGCGTGGAACGCAATTGCAGAAGCCAAGTCCCCAGTGCACTTCGACAATAGCGGCGACGCCTTGCAAGCAGCCTACGCACGCGGCGAGAACGACGAGTTCGTTACGCCTAGCGTGATCGGCTCGGGCGCTCGAATCGTCGATGGTGATACCGTGGTTTTCATGAACTTTCGTGCCGACCGCGCGCGTCAGTTGAGCAACGTTCTGGTCGAACCTGCGTTCAATGATTTCACGCGTCGATTGGTCCGGCTCTCCGCCTTCGTCACCCTGACGGAATACGCAGCCGATCTGCCGGTCACCGCGATTGGCTGGGCGCCGCAATCGATGCACAACTCGTTGGGCGAGTACTTGGCCAGCCTCGGCATGAACCAACTGCGCATCGCCGAAACCGAAAAATACGCACACGTCACCTTCTTCTTTTCCGGCGGTCGAGAAGCGCCGTACGAGAACGAGGAGCGGATCCTCGTGCCGAGTGCGAAGGTTGCGACGTATGACCTGCAACCGGTGATGAGCTGTCCGGAATTGACCGAAAAACTGGTCGATGCGATTGGCTCGGCGCGCTTCGATTTCATCGTCTGCAACATCGCCAATCCGGACATGGTTGGCCATACCGGCATCGAAGCTGCAGGCATCGAGGCAGCGCAGGCGGTCGATGTCGCGCTTGGCGAAATCACCGAAGCAATACTCGCCGCTGGTGGTGAAATGTTGATCAGCGCCGACCACGGCAATCTCGAACAGATGGTCGATGATCAAGGCCGACCACACACGCAGCACACGGTCGGGCCGGTGCCGCTGGTGTACGTTGGCCGCGACGCGACACTGACAGCCGGCGCATTGAGCGATCTCGCACCGACGACGCTGGCGCTGATGGGCCTTGAACAACCGACCGAGATGAGCGGGCACAGCCTGGTCCATTTCGACGCTGCTTGAACGCGCTACTCGCCAAGCGAACGTTGCGCCACGTCGTGACCGCATTGCTGGTGTTGGCAATGTCGGTCCCGGTCGCGCAGGAGCCAACGCCCGCACAGCGCAAGGCCAAGGAAACGGCCGCGCAGCAACAACTGGAAACATTGCGCAAACGGATCAAGGAGCTGACGGCACGTGCTGAAGAACAGCGCGGCGAGCGCGACGCATTGACCCGCGATGTGCGTGAGCAGGATCTGGCCATCGCCGCCGTTGCCAAGGATCTACGAGGCTTCGACGATGCAATCGCCGCGAAGCAGGTGGAGCTGGCACGCCTGGACGAACGCCGCGACACGCTGATCACAAGCTTGCGCAGCCAGCGCGAAGCGCTCGCGAGCCTGCTGCGCTCGGCGTACGCGCTGGGCCGTCACGAGGAACTGAAATTGCTGCTGCAACAGGACGATGTCGCCGCCATCGCACGCGTCCTTGCCTACCACCGCTATTTCCAGCAGGCGCAGGTTCGTCAGATCGATTCGCTGCAAAAGGAACTCGCTGACCTGGCCAGCGTGCAGCAGTCGATCAGTGATGCCAAGGCCAGCCTTGCCGCCAGCCGCGACGCGCGTGCCGGCGAAAGCGCGAAACTCGATCAACAACGTGCCGAGCGTGCCCGTCTGCTGGCAACGGTCGAAACCGATCTTGCCCAGGCCGGTTCACGCATCGAGGCGTTGGCGAAAGACGAGAAAGGCCTGGTCGACCTGCTCGAACAATTGAAGGATGTGTTCGCGGATATTCCTGCTCAATTGGCCGGAGCGGAATCGTTCGCGAGTCTTCGCGGACGTCTCGCCAAGCCTGTTTCGGGCAAGGTGCTGGGCAAGTTCGGCAATCCGGTTAGTGGCCAGCGCAGCAGCGGTGTACGTCTGGCCGCCGCCGCCGGAAGCGACGTGCGCGCTGTCGCTTACGGGCGCGTGGTGTTCGCCGACTGGTTCAAGGGTTACGGGCTGATGATCATCATCGACCACGGCGACAATTACCTGAGCCTCTACGGCTACAACGAAACGCTGCGCCGCGAAGTCGGCGACTGGGTGCAGGCCGGCGAAGTCGTTTCCAGCAGCGGCGCCAGTGGTGGCCAGCAAGGCGACAGCGTCTATTTTGAATTGCGCCAGAAGGGCGAAGCCATCGATCCAGCGCCCTGGTTCAAACGTTGAGGACGGTTGCCGAAGCCCTTGCAGGTCGCCGTTCGCGACCCATCCAGGGACGCTTTGTTCACCCCCACACAGGCGGCACGAAAAATCGGTGACGCCTGTGCGGGTTAATGAGAGCGTCCTTACAATCGGCGACATTATTTCGTCACGATTTCCCGAGGCTTCCATGTTCCCGCGTTTGTCGATTTTCCTGCTGCTGGCCTTGAGTGCCGCTCCCTGTGCTGCCGACACACCGCCCATGCCGGCAAGCGAATCGCCCACGACCGAGACACCCGTCGCTGCGACGGCGAAGACTGCGCCGGCCAATTCGGTCAGCCTGGCCGACATCCGGCGTTTC
Source organism: Lysobacterales bacterium (assembly GCA_038255665.1). Classification (GTDB taxonomy): domain Bacteria; phylum Pseudomonadota; class Gammaproteobacteria; order Xanthomonadales; family Rhodanobacteraceae; genus Dokdonella. Next base: position 2,884 of record JBBSLA010000037.1, read on the forward strand.
ACGGCCGTCTACAGCCTGGTCAAGCAGGCTTACGTGGAGGACATCAGCGACGAGAAGCTGATGCAGGCGGCAATTCGCGGCATGTTGTCCAACCTTGACCCACACAGCGAGTACCTGGATCGACTCCAGATGGAATCGCTGACCGAAGAAACCAACGGAAGTTACGCGGGGCTGGGTATCGAGGTGGCCGGTAACGAAGGCGTGTTGCGGGTGATCGCTCCGTTCGATGGCACTCCGGCGCAACGCGCGGGCATTCGCGCTGGCGATGTCATCCTGCGCATCGATGGCAAGCCGGTCGTCGCCGCCGAAGTGAATGACGCGATCGACCAGCTGCGCGGCAAGCCGGGCAGCGAGGTCGTGCTCAGCATCATTCGCGAGGGCCTGACCAAGCCGATCGACGTGCGCCTTGAACGCGAAATCATCCGCATCGCCAGCGTCAGCGGTCGGCTGGTCGAACCGGGCTACGGCTACCTGCGAATCGCCCAGTTCCAGGCTGAGACCGGCAGCGACTTGCGCAAACGGCTGGCCCAACTGCTGCAGGAAAATGGTGGCCCGTTGAACGGCGCGGTCCTCGACCTGCGCAGCAATCCGGGCGGCCTGGTGAGCGCCGCTGTCGATGTGAGCGACCAGTTCCTCAGCAGTGGCACCATCGTTTCAACGCGTGGCCGCGTCGACGAAGCCGATCTCAGCTTCGACGCCGCCCCCGGCGACAGCCTCAACGGAACCAACCTGGTCGTTTTGATCGACAACGGCAGCGCGTCGGCGTCGGAAATCGTCGCGGGTGCGCTCAAGGATAACCACCGCGCATTGCTGATGGGCCGGCGCTCGTTCGGCAAGGGTTCGGTGCAAACGGTGCTGCCGATCGACGGCGATTTCGCGGTGAAGCTGACCACGGCGCGCTATTTCACGCCGAATGGCACGTCGATCCAGGCGCAGGGCATCACGCCTGACGTGGACCTGGTCGACGAAGCCAGTCCGAACGACGCGGCGAGCGGCTTCGCATTCAGCGAGCGCGACCTGCCCAATCACTTGGCCAATGGCGAAGAAGCAGCGCTTCCCGCCTCGGGCCTGCTGCCGATCGGCGCGAAAACAGACTATGCGCTGGGCCAGGCGATCAACCGGCTCAAGGCCATGACGAGTGGCGGAAAATCGACGGCAGTGAGGGCCGCGCCGAAAGGCTGAATCCGTGCTAAATCCCCTAGGAAACGTTCGGCAACTTTTTCGTATCTGACAGCGTCTGACTCGTCGGGTGCACGCAACGGCACCCATGGATTCGCTCGGCCCCCCCTGGCCAGTGAATCCCGAAGGCCGGCTCCTCCCCAAGACCGGTCTTCCACCGGCCCCGAGCGCTCCCCCTGGCGCTCGGGGCCTTTTTTTGGGTTTCGTTTTCTGCAAATCGAGAGCGCTGTTTTGTAACGAGCTTCGCATTCGACGCGCTGGCATCCCGGTTTCATGGAAATCGCAGGAACTTTCTCAAAAAATTCCGTTCCTAGTCCACGAATGCACGCAATGGCATTCATGGCTGACCCAGTTCCCCTGCTGGCGATGCCCGAAGTTCGGACTCTCCCCAGTCCGAACTTCCCGGCCCCGAAGGCTCCCCCTGGCCTTCGGGGCCTCTTTGTCTCTGGCGTATGCGAACGCTGGGTTCAGCATCCACAACCGCGTGGCGCGCTTGCAAGGCGGCGCGCGAACCCCACTTTCTCAGCAGTCGCTGGCGTGGCCGGCAAAGCAGACGGAGGGCTCCATTGTGCGGATGGATAAATTGACGTCGCGTTTCCAGCAAGCATTGAGCGATGCGCAGAGCGTTGCCGTGGGGCGCGACAACAACATGCTGGAGCCGGCCCATGTGATGGCCGCGCTGCTCGATCAGCAAGGCGGCTCGACGACGCCATTGCTCGCCCAGAGCGGCGTGCCGGTGGCCGTCTTGCGCGCACGCATCGGCCAGGCGCTGGATGCGCTGCCGAAGGTGAGCGGGCAGGAAGGCAACATCAACGTTTCCAACGAATTGACCCGCCTGTTGAACCTGACCGACAAGCTGGCCCAGCAACGTGGCGACGCCTTCATTGCCAGCGAGCTGTTCGTTCTGGCGGCACTCGACGACAAGGGCGAAGTCGGCGCAGCGCTGAAAGCAGCCGGTGCCGATCGTTCGCGGCTGGAAGCCGCCATCGACGCGATGCGCGGTGGCGAGAAAGTACAAAGCGAAGGTGCCGAGGAGCAACGCCAAGCGCTGGAGAAATATTGCATTGACCTGACCGCGCGTGCCGAGGCGGGCAAACTCGACCCGGTGATTGGCCGCGATGAGGAAATTCGCCGCGTTATCCAAGTGCTGCAACGGCGCACCAAGAACAATCCTGTGCTGATTGGCGAACCCGGCGTCGGCAAGACCGCCATCGTCGAAGGCCTGGCCCAGCGCGTGGTCCATGGCGAAGTGCCCGAAGGCTTGCGCGACCGGCGCGTGCTGTCGCTCGACATGGGTGCGCTGATCGCCGGTGCGAAATTTCGCGGCGAGTTCGAGGAACGCCTGAAAGCGGTGCTCAGCGACCTGTCCAAACAGGACGGGCGCGTCATCCTGTTCATTGATGAATTGCACACGATGGTTGGCGCCGGCAAGGCCGAGGGATCGATGGACGCCGGCAACATGCTCAAGCCCGCACTCGCACGCGGCGAGCTGCATTGCGTCGGCGCGACCACGCTCGACGAATACCGCAAGTACATCGAGAAGGACGCCGCACTGGAACGGCGCTTCCAGAAAGTGTTTGTCGGTGAGCCAAGTGTGGAAGACACAATCGCGATCCTGCGTGGCTTGAAGGAAAAGTACGCCGTCCATCACGGCGTCGAGATCACCGATCCCGCCATCGTCGCGGCGGCGACGCTGTCGAACCGTTACATCACCGACCGCCAGCTGCCCGACAAGGCGATCGACCTGATGGACGAAGCGGCGTCGCGGATTCGCATGGAGATCGATTCCAAGCCGGAAGAGCTGGATCGCAAGGAACGTCGCCTGATCCAGCTGAAGATCCAGCGCGAGGCCCTGAAGAAGGAAAAAGACGCCGAGTCCAAACAGCGCCTGGCGGATTTGGAAACCCAGATCGAGGAACTGGAACGCGACTTTTCCGATCTGGAAGAAATCTGGAAATCCGAAAAAGCCATCGTCAGCGGCAGCAAGAAAACCAAGGAAGCGATCGAGCAGGCGCGCATCGACCTCGATGCCGCCATGCGTGCCGGGGACTACGCGCGGGTGTCGGAAATCCAATACGGCAGCCTGCCGAAACTGGAGAAGCAACTCGCGGAATCGGCAGAAACCGAAACGCAGGGTTTCCAGCTGTTGCAGGATCGCGTGACCGCCGAAGAAATCGCCGAAGTGGTCGCGCGCTGGACCGGCATTCCGGTCAGCAAGATGCTCGAAGGCGAGCGCGAAAAGCTGCTGCGGATGGAAGACGAGCTGCACCAGCGGGTGATCGGCCAGGACGAAGCCGTGCATGTGGTTTCCGATGCGATCCGTCGATCGCGCGCAGGCCTTTCCGATCCAAACCGGCCGAATGGCTCCTTCCTGTTCCTCGGCCCGACCGGGGTAGGCAAGACCGAGTTGTGCAAGGCGCTGGCCGAGTTTCTGTTCGACTCGGGCGATTCAATGGTGCGCATCGACATGAGCGAGTACATGGAAAAGCACTCGGTCAGCCGCCTGATCGGCGCACCGCCCGGATACGTCGGCTATGAAGAAGGCGGCGCGCTGACCGAAGCGGTGCGGCGGCGCCCGTACAGCGTGATCCTGCTGGACGAGGTCGAGAAGGCGCACCCGGATGTGTTCAACGTGTTGTTGCAGGTGCTCGACGATGGCCGGCTCACGGATGGCCAGGGTCGCACCGTGGACTTCCGCAACACGGTCATCGTGATGACCTCGAACCTTGGCTCGCAATCGATTCAGGAGCTGTCTGGCGACAGCGAAGAGGAATACACGCAGATGAAGGCGTCGGTGATGGGTGTGGTGCAGGCGCACTTCCGGCCCGAGTTCATCAATCGCCTCGACGAGATTGTCGTGTTCCGCTCACTGGACAAGTCGCAGATTCGCCAGATTGCGCGCATCCAGATCGAGCATGTTGCAAGCAGGCTTGCCGAACGCCAGTTGAAACTCGATGTCAGCGAAGCGGCGCTCGACCTGCTTGCCAACGTTGGCTTCGATCCGGTCTATGGTGCGCGTCCGCTCAAGCGGGCCGTCCAGCAGCAAATGGAGAACCCCTTGGCGCGCAAGCTGCTTGCCGGCGAGTTCAACAGTGGTGAAACGATTCACGTCGATGCTACGGGCGGGCATCTCACCTTCGGAAGCTAGGACTTTGTAGCGCCAGTTCCGCTGGCGCTACTGGTTTGGCAAGGAAGTCGCCGCCTTCGGTGGAGCGGTGGCGTACTGCGGCACGTCGTCGGCGATGTCGTAGTAGTCACCCTTGCTGGCGACGTGGATGTGCACCGCCAGTCGGGTACCGGTGGGCGCGTCGAACGCGCCCATCGCGATCGCGATGCGGTCGTGATGGATCGGGTCCCAGAACAGCACTGATCCACATATCGAGCAAAAGCCGCGCTGTACTTTTTCCGACGACTGGAACCAGGTGACGTGCTCGCCACCGTTGATGGTGAGCTTGTCGTTGGGAACGTCGGTCGATGCCCAGACGTGGCCCGATTGCTTGCGGCATTGCGTGCAATGACAGGCATCGGGCGCAGGCAAGTCGCCTTCAACGGTGAAGGTAATTGCGCCGCAAAGACAGGAGCCGCTATGCATGGGTGATCTCCGTGGATCGATCAGGGCGTTTCATCAACTTGTTTCAAGCGAACACGGTCGCCGACCCGGATCAAGCCGCTGGCGACGATCATCGCCGTGAGTCCACCGTGTCCGCGCATCGCGTTGTATGCGCCGTAGCCGACTTCGGTTTCCATCAGCGAACAAGGGTCGCAACTGCCGGTGACCACGATGCAGGCGCTCTCGCCGATCAGCCATTCGCAGCGCAGATTGCGAAATGGGCTCCGCATCGACAGCAGGTTGATGCCCGACACAACCAGGTTGCGTCGCAACTGGCGAGGGTCGATGGAATCGACGCCGCACCAGCTTGCAATCATTGGCAAGTGTTCGGCCTGGACCAGGGTGAGTTCGCGTTTGCGCGCGGCGTCGCCATCGCGCTGCTTTTCGGCGCGGCGGTCACCCTTCAATCCGAAGCCGGGTTCTGCCCGCGCCTCGGCCACGCTCAGCGCCGGTTCGCGTCGGCCGGGTCGCAGGATGATCGCGTCAATCCTGCCCGTCTGCGGGAACTGCAGCACCAGGTCTTTCAGAGTCTTGGGTTCGGACATCTGAGTCATGGTAGCCGGGTTCTGATGGGCTTTGCGTGGCTGATTACGCTGACGCCGCCTCGCTCGTCGTGCGTTTCCGATGCGGGTTGGCTTGACGTTGCGCGGCGAACAGCCAAGCATCGCGTCATGTTGACGACCGCGTTCCAACTGGAGACCTTCCATCCGCATTCGGGCGTACCGCCACTGGATCGTGGCGAGGTCCATGTCTGGTTGGTCGAAGGGCCACCCGACGCGCGTCCGCGGGCGTTGTCCGGAATCAGCCAGCTCGCGCTCGGCAAGTTGCTGGCTGGCTATGCTGATCGTCGCGACGCGCCAACCATCCTGCGCGGCGAACATGGTAAGCCTTACGCGCCGGACCTCGACGGCATCGAGTTCAACTTGAGCCATAGCGGACGTCACGCGCTGATTGCGATTGCCCGCGACCAGCCGGTTGGCGTGGATCTGGAAATGCAGGGTAGGCAACGCTCGGTCGTCGATATCGCGCAGCGCTATTTTGCCGCCGCCGAGTCGCGCGCCTTGCGCGCGTTGCCTCCCGAATTGCGCGACGCCGCGTTCCTGCGCCTGTGGACGGGCAAGGAAGCGGTGCTGAAGGCGCTGGGTGAAGGGCTTTCGTTCGGGCTGGATCGGGTCGAGTTCGAACTCGATGGCGCCGGTCACGTCATCGCGTTGCGGCACGTCGCGTCGCCACTCGCTGAAACGGCGGGTTGGAACTGGCACGCGTTGCAGCCGCTTTCCAACCATCACGCAGCGATTGCCTGGCACGGACCGCCGCGCAAGTTGCGTCTTTTCCGGGCACCGTGAGCGTACCGACTGCAACGGACCGCGACGCTGGCGCGTCTGGTCCACCCGTGATGGCAGACGGAACGGTCCAATCGATATCGACGGGCTTCGGCAGTAACCTTGATGCCGCCACGCTTGCTCGCGCACGGCGCGGCGACATGCAGGCGTTTGCCGCGATTTATCGGCTGTATGGGCGAGCTTGCTACAACCTGGCCTTGCGTATTCTCGGCCAGCCGGCAGCGGCGGAAGACATGGTCCAGGATATTTTCGTGCGGTTGATCGAACGGATTGGCAGTTATCGTGGCGACGCGCCGTTCGGTGCCTGGCTGAAGCGGATGACGTCGAACGCGATCATCGACGCGCTGCGGCATCGTTCCTATCGCGAGGTAGGCAACGAGGACATCGTAGCTGCGGCGGTCGAGAAGGGAGCGTCACCCGAGGCAACGATTGATGCGTGGACCTTGTTGCAGCGCTTGTCGCCGCGCAGCCGTGCCGTCGTCCTGCTGAGCCAGTGGGAGGGTTATACCCACCTGGAACTCGGGCAACGCTTCGGCCAGTCGGAAAGCTGGTCCAAGTCGATCCTTGCGCGGGCGATGCATCAACTCAAGGTCGGCGATGCCGGCAACGACAGTGATGGCGACAACGAATGAACGAACACACGCAAACGAATGCCCGCATGCCTGCCCTGCCCGAATTCGAGCCGGCACCTGACTTGTGGTTACGCATCGAGCGGCGCTATGTCCACCGCCGACAACGGCGCAGGTTTTTTGCGGCCAGCGGAGTCGCAGCCGCTGTTGTTGCCGCCGTCGCGGCGTTTACGCTTTCTGTGCCACCTCGCGACAGCGACATGCTGGCCCAGCAGCGCCAAGAAACGCTGCGGCTGGAGCAGGATTGGCAAGCGATCGACAAGGTTTCCGCTGACAGTGGCTACGCAAGGCTGCGCCCATTGGACGTCGCCCTTCAACAGGCTTACGACCGTCGCGCGGAAGGTCACGAATTGGATCGGTTGTGGAGCGAGCGCAACCAGGTGTTGCGTGATTTGATCCGAAGCCGGCGCGACGCAATGGCCACTGCACCCGAAACCAATACATTGATATCGATTTGAGATGACCTCAATCGGCTCCGGTGACGGAGCTCGTCGAAAGGAGAATGACCATGAACCGACCATCACAACCAACCCGGCGCCTCGTGCAACTGATGCCATTGTTGCTGGCCCTGATGTTCGCGGCGAGCGCACAGGCCAGCCGGGCCGACGGCACTCCGGCGCAAGCCGAACGAAGCATGCGCATCGGCGTTCAGCAGTTGCTGGTCGACCTGGCCAACAAGGGTGAACTGGTTGACAGCAACGGCGCGCCGTTGAAGCTCAATTTTTCCGAGCCGGCACGTGATGTCGACAACCTCGGCGTCGTCGTCAGCGGCAACGACAGCAGTGATGCGGGCTTGGCTGTCGTGGCGGTAACGCCAGGCAGCGCGGCGGCACGGATGGGCGTACATAGCGGCGATCGACTGACCGCCGTGAATGGCGAGGTTCTTACCGATCTTGGTCGGGACGCTGTCGAACTGCCGCGAGCCGTCGCTGTGATGCGCACCGAGATCGCCAAAGTCGGTGACGGCGAGAAGATCACCCTCACTGTTGATCGCGACGGACGGCGCATCGCCTTTGAGGGCCGCCTGCAGCGCCTGCGCCTGCCGCCCCTCCAGTTGAGCGTTGGCGACGGCGTGCAGGTCGCTTCGAATTCGCCGGCCAGTGCGCCGCCAGTGGAAGGCTGTGGCCGCATCAATGAGTTCGACGTGGCGCCGCGCCAGCAGCAACTGCATCGCGCCCAGCTGATCGCGATCGATGGCAACTCGCCGGGGCCGAGTGGCTCGCCGAGTTTTCGCCTGTCTGCAGGTCGGCACACATTGACCGTCTCCGAAGCGATTGAAGATCGCTATCTGTCGTTCAACAACCGCTTGCGCAATTCCGGCAGTGATCGCTACAAGCAGATCGATGTCGACGTGAAGCCCGACACCACCTATTACCTCGCTGCCCGGCTCAACAAGGACAAGGTTGACCAGTGGCGCGATGGTGCTTACTGGGACCCGGCGCTGTGGCTGGAAAAGACCGAACGCTGCACGCCGTGACCCGGCTCAGCGTCAACATCAACAAGGTTGCCGTGCTGCGCAATTCGCGCGGCGGCGACTTGCCTGATCCGGCCGTCGCCGCGCGTGTCGCGATTGCAGCGGGTTGCCACGGCATCACGGTGCATCCGCGGCCGGACCAGCGCCATGTTCGGGCCGATGACGTGCCGCGTATCGCCGAAGTGCTTGGCGGGGTCGAATACAACCTCGAAGGCAATCCGTTTGCTCCGGCGCGCGGCAGCTATCCCGGCTTCATCGAACTGGTGTGCCAGGTTCGCCCCGCGCAAGCCACGCTGGTGCCTGACGGCGATGGCCAGATTACTTCGGACCATGGGTTCGACATTGCTGGCGATGCGCAGCGGCTGCGGCCGATGATAGCGGAGCTCAAGTCGCTCGGCTGCCGGGTCAGCCTGTTCATGGATGCGGGTGCGAAAGGCATCGACGATGTTGCAGAACTGGGCGCCGATCGCATCGAGTTGTACACCGGCCCGTACGCCGCCGCGCATGCGCGCGGTGATGCGTGTGAAGCGCTCGACGCCTGCGCGCGTAGCGCGGAGCAGGCGCGTGCTTGTGGGCTGGAGGTCAACGCCGGTCACGACCTGGATCAATCGAACCTCGCTGACTTGATCGCCGCAATTCCAACGCTCGCCGAGGTTTCCATCGGCCACGCGTTGTTCTCCGAAGCGATCTACCACGGGCTTGATGTCACCGTGCGGCGCTATCTGGCCATCCTGGGCGCGAAGCGTTCCGGTTGATGCGGCCGCGGCTGCACCAAACTTCTTCACATCCAGCGGTTCCGCGTCAAACCGTTTACGTCGACCATAAAAAACGCCGCGACGAATCGCGGCGTTTTGTTCTTGTACCACCACGTACCGATTATTCGCCGGTGGTGATGAATCCGATCTTGACCATGCCGGCGCTTTTCGCTTCGGCCATCACGGTCGCGATGTTCTGGTACTCGGTCTTCTTCTCGGCGCGAATCTGCAACTCCGGCTGCGGGGTGCGCTGGGCAACCACCCGCAACTGGGCCTGCAGCATTGCGTCGGTGATCGGCTCGTCGTTCCAGAACAGGTCACCCGATGCCTTCACGGCAAGATCGATCGGATCCGGCGGCGTATCTTGTTGGACATTCGGATTGGCCTGCGGCAGGTCGATCCGGATCTTGTGGGTCATCAACGGTGCCGTGATCATGAAAATGATCAACAACACCAGCATCACGTCAACGAGTGGCGTGACATTGATTTCCGACATTGGGGCACCTTGGCCGCCCCCGCCTGCACTGAATGCCATGGCTTACTTCCTTACGGCAGTGGTCGTCGTCACGCCTTCGATACGGGAACCGGTGGCGAAGAAGTCGTGCAGGTCATGCGCGAATTCGTCGAAGCGGGCGTAGGTAAGGCGATTGGAGCGAACGAAGAAGTTATACCCGAGCACGGCCGGGATGGCGACGAACAGACCGAAGGCGGTCATGATCAGCGCTTCGCCGACGGGGCCGGCCACCGCGTCCATCGAGGCATTGCCGGTCGCGGCAATCTTGATCAGGGCGTGGTAGATGCCCCAGACCGTACCGAGCAGACCAACGAACGGTGCCGCAGCACCCACCGTGGCGAGCACAGTCAAGCCGGTTTCCAGACGCAGGCTTTCACGCGAAACCGCCTGGCGCAGCGAACGATCGATGAATTCCGATCGATTGAGGGACTCGGCCAGACGATTGCCGGGCGCGGCCTGGTCGCGCTGGTGGTGGGCCGCTGCCGATGCACTGTCGAGCGCAATCTTCGAGAACGGTTCGCCCTTTGGCTGCTCTTCCATCGATCGGATTGCATCTTGCAGCGACGGCGTTTCCCAGAACGTGCTGATGACCCGCTCGGTGCGCGACTTCAACATCAGGTTACGCAGGAAGTTGTAGACGATGTAGAACCACGACATCAGCGACATCACGACCAGGGTGACGAATACGATCCAGCCCAGCGCGTCCAGGTTCTGGATCAGGTTGTCGAAACCCATCGCCTCCATGGCTTGGGCGTTGGAGCTACCGGCCGCACCTGGCGCGGCGATAGGGGCTTGTGTGGCTTCTTGCATGGCTATGACCCTGTAAAGAGAGAATTATTCTGGAGAATTACTCGGTGAGTTTCCAACTGATCGGGACCAGCACGTAACCGCGCGTGGCCTGACCGCCCTTTGATCCCGGGTTGAAAACCCAGTTTTTCACTGCGGCGACGGCCGCGTTGTCCAGCAAGCGTGAACCGCTCGATTTCTCGATCGTCACTTCCTCAGGCACGCCGTTGAGCCCGACCAGCACCTTGAGGAGTGTTTCGCCTTCCTGGCGCTGGCGTGCCGCCTGAATCGGATACTTCGGCGGTCGCATCTTGCGATAGCTGACGTTCTCGCTTGGCGCGATGTCGGCCGGCGGTGCGGGTGGCGCAGGCGGCGCGGGTGGTGGCGCAGGCACCGATTGCGGCGTCACTTCCTCGACGATGACGACTGGTGGCGGATCGGGCGGAGGCGTGCGCGGCGGTGGCGTCTTGACGATGATCTTCGGCGGCGGCCGCTTCGGCGGCTCCGGCGGTGGAGGCGGCGGCGGCGGCGGCGGTGGTGGTGGCTCGATAAACTCGACCGTCACCTTGTTGTCCTTCTCCTTTTCCGCGGCAGGCGGCGGCGTCGCCGGTGCCATCATCACTGCGAACGAGAACGCATGCAGGGCGAAGGCGGCCGAGAACGCTGCCACTCGTCGCCAGCTGAAGCGATTGTTCTCACCCGATGAATATTGCTCTGCCATTTTTTGGGACCAGGAGTTGCCGGGGCGGACTTCCTATCTCACCGCCATCGATCAACGGCGGTGCGAGGGACATTTATGGTGTGTCTGAAACTTACAGCATGCGGCGTTCTTCGTACAAGCGGATTTCAGCCGCATGACTGTTAAAATCTTCCTCAGTTGCCCGATTTCGAGCCAGCCTTGGGCGTTTTCTTCATCTTGACGCCGCCACGCGAGGCCTTGATGCGCTGGTCGGCCATCATCTTGGTGGACGGGTAACCCGCCGCCTTCTGCCAGTCGGCCATCGCAGCGGCATCCTGGTTCATTTCGCTGTAGGCGTCGCCACGGATCAGGTAAGCCTCGCCTTCCTGCTTGATGCCTCCTTTCTGGATCGCGCTGTCCATCGCTTCCTTCGCTTCGCGTGGCTTCTCGGTGTAGTACAGCAGGTAACCGCGCTGGTAGTCGACATAGCCGTCTTTCGCGAGTGGCGATGCCTTGGCATAGGCGGCGAGTGCGCCGGCGTCGTCTTCGGCCTGGGCGCTGGTGTCGCCGAGCAGGCGGTAGGTTTCGAAGTCGCCCTGAAGGATGCCCTTGTCAAGGCCTTCCTTGAGCACCGCAGCGGCGTCCTTGGGCTTTTCGGCGTTGGCATAGAGCTTGGCCAATTGCAGATAGTCGTCACTGGTTGTGATGAGTCCGTCGTTCTTGGCCTTGGACAGCACCTGCAGGGCTGCGGGGTAGTTGTCGCCCTGGATGTAGACGGTAGCCAGTTGCTTGACCAGCTTGATGTCGCTGGGGTTCTTCGCCAGCTGGGCCTTGGCCACTTCGGCCGCCTGCGGGAACTGGTTGAGCTCGAAGTAGCTGGCCATCAGGATCTGGTTCCAACCTTCGTTGGACTTGTCGCTGGCTGCGTTGGCCTTGTTGATCGCGTCGATCGCGTCCTGATACTTGTCGAGGCGGTAATAGATGTTGCCGCGCAGTGCGTAGGAATCGGCTGTCGTCTTGCCGCCTTCCGTCGCCCATGTGTCGAGCGTGGCCAGCGCATCCTGGTACTTCTCGACCTGCACCTGGACCTGGGCCATGCGGTACATGGTGCCAAAATGCGCGTCGTTGGGCATGCCGTTGCTGTCCAGCGCCATGCGCAGTTCGGAAATCGCCTTGTCGTCCTGTTCCAGCTCGATGTAGACGCCACTGAGGATCTGGTGGGCGTAGGACTGCGCGGTCTTGCTCTTGGACTTGTCGATAATGTCCTGCAGCTGCTCCTGCGCCTTGGCGTTGTCTTCGCCGACCAGGTCCTGAGCCTTGTTGAGTTTCTTCTGGTCCGCCTCACGCAAGTCGGACTTGGTTTCGCTGCGGGTGGCGTTCGGGTATTCCGCTTCGGCTTTCGCCTTGGCGGCATATGCGGCGGTTGCCGAGAATGTCAGCGCCAGCGCGCAGATCAGCGTGTGCAGGATTTTGCTCAACTTCATGGCAGCCTCGAGGTGTCGACGAGCGCGAATGATCGCGTGGGCCGATGAGATTACCCTTGCAGCAACGAATTAGACAAGCGCGAACGCAGCAATGAACGGACGCCGAACCGCTGCCTGCGCTGCGATTGCGCGCAAGATCGGCGCGGGTTATACGTCGAGGTTGCTGACCCGCAGCGCGTTCTGTTCGATGAACGCACGCCGCGGTTCGACCACATCGCCCATCAAGGTCGAGAAGATCTGGTCCGCGACCACGGCGTCTTCGACGGTTACCTGTAGCAGGCGACGCGTTTCCGGGTTGACCGTGGTTTCCCATAGCTGCTCGGGATTCATCTCGCCCAAGCCCTTGAAGCGTTGGATGGTGCGACCGCGCTTGGCTTCGTCCATCAGCCAGGTATAGGCCTCGGCGAACGTCTCGACGGGTTGCGTCTTGTTGCCGCGACGGATTTCTCCGCCGGGCTGGACCAGTTCTTTTTGCTGCAATGCAGCATCTGCGATCGCGCGAAATTCGTTCGACACGAAGAATGCTGACGGAATCACTTGCAGGTGGTTCAGTCCGTGCTGCGCGCGTTCTACGACCAAGGCAGGTGGGTGCTCTTCGGTTGCCGGCTGGATTCGCAACGAATAGCGCGGACGGCCAAGCCCGCTGCTGTTCAGCTTGTTCTCGATCGCGCTCATCCATACAGCAAGCGCCGCTTCGTCTTCCCACGCCGCTTCGGATGCCGGCGGTTGCGTGGAAAGAAATGCGCCCAGCAATGGCTTGTCGTAACGCGAACCAAGCCGCTCGATCTGGTCTAGCGCTGCCTGGTGGCCTGACAGCAACATTTCCAATGCCGTGCCACTGACTGGCGGGGCATCGGCGCTGTAACGCAGTTCAGCGTTGTCGACCGCGTTTGAAATCAGGTATTCACTCAGTGCACCGTCGTCCTTCAGGTACAGCTCCTGCTTGCCCTGCTTGAGCTTGTACAGCGGAGGCAGTCCAATATAGATGTGGCCGCGCTCGAGTAACTGGGGCATCTGCCGGTAAAAGAACGTCAGCAGCAGGGTGCGGATATGCGAGCCATCGACGTCGGCGTCGGTCATCAGGATGATGCGGTGATAGCGCAGCTTGTCGACGTTGAATTCGTCCTTGCCGATGCCGGTGCCAAGTGCGGTGATCAAGGTGCCGACTTCGGCGGAGCCCAGCATGCGATCAAAGCGGGCGCGCTCGACGTTCAGGATCTTGCCCTTGAGCGGCAGTACCGCCTGGGTCTTGCGGTTGCGTCCCTGCTTGGCCGAGCCGCCGGCGGAATCGCCTTCGACGATGAACAACTCGGACAGCGCCGGATCCTTTTCCTGGCAATCGGCCAACTTGCCGGGCAGTCCGGCGATATCGAGCGCGCCCTTGCGGCGAGTCATCTCGCGCGCCTTGCGGGCGGCATCGCGCGCACGGGCCGCATCGACAACCTTGGCACCAATCGCCCTGGCTTCGCTCGGATTTTCCAACAGGAACTCGTCGAGTTTGTGGTTGACGATCTGCTCGACGACGCCCTTCACCTCGCTGGAAACCAGCTTGTCCTTGGTCTGCGACGAGAACTTCGGATCAGGCACCTTCACCGACAGCACGGCGATGAGGCCTTCACGCATGTCATCGCCGGACAGCGCGACTTTTGCCGTGCGCTGCAAGCCGATCGATTCGATGTAGTTGCCTAACGTGCGCGTCAGCGCGGCGCGGAATCCGGCCAGATGCGTGCCGCCATCCTTTTGCGGGATGTTGTTGGTAAAGCAGAACACGTTTTCCTGGTAGGAATCGGTCCATTGCAGAGCGACTTCGACGGTCATGCCGTCCTGCTCGGCGGTCAGGAACATTACCTTGGGATGCAGTGGTGTTTTCAACTGCGCGAGGTGTTCAACAAACGAGCGAATGCCACCTACGTAGGCAAACACGTCGCGGCGCTCGGTGCGTTCTTCGATCAGTTCGATGCGAACGCCAGAGTTCAGGAACGACAGTTCGCGCAGGCGCTTGGCCAGGATGTCGTAGTGGAACTCAATGTTGGTGAACGTCAGGGGGCTCGGCGTGAAGCGCACCGTGGTGCCGCGCTTGGTCGACGGCTTGACCTGCTTGAGTGGATACAGCGGATCGCCGTGGGCGTATTCCTGCTGGTACTCGAATCCGTCGCGACGGATCGTCAGCAACAGGTGTTCCGACAGTGCATTGACCACCGACACGCCGACGCCATGCAGGCCACCGGAAACCTTGTACGAGTTGTCGTCGAACTTGCCGCCGGCGTGCAGCACAGTCATCACGACTTCCGCGGTCGACCTGCCTTCTTCCGGATGCATCGTTACCGGGATGCCGCGACCGTTGTCGGACACGCTGACCGATCCTTCAGCATGCAGGGTCACGATGACGTGATCGCAATATCCTGCGAGGGCTTCATCGATCGAATTGTCGACGACCTCAAACACCATGTGGTGCAGGCCGGTGCCGTCATCGGTATCGCCGATGTACATGCCAGGGCGTTTGCGGACCGCTTCCAGGCCCTTCAACACCTTGATGTTGCTGGAGTCGTAATTGCCGGCGTTGTTGTCGTTGTCGTTGTTTTCGTTCATGACGCTCCATGCTCGCGCCGCAGCAAATGCCGGGCTCGCGATTCAGGCGATAGGATGGTCGCGATTATATCAGTGGACCGACCAAGCCATGTTCCACGTGGAACATGGCGACCGGAAATGGTGCATTGCGCAAACTGTCGGGAAGCGTGACTCCCGTCAGCAGAACTTGGGCACCGACCTCACTGAGCGCATCTACGACCGCCTGCTGATGGGTTGCATCCAGCTCAGAGGCCAAATCGTCCAGACACAGCACCGGCCAATGCCCTTGAACATCAGCGTGAAGCCGCGCTTGCGCCAGCAAGCAAGCCAGAGCCACCAGCTTCTCTTGGCCGCGTGAGTAGTGCTCACGTCTGGGCGCGCGCTGGAATGTGACGGACCAATCCGCGCGGTGCGGGCCGCGAGTTGTGTGGCCGCGTTCGCGATCACTCACGAGGCGCGCCTTGAGGAGATCGCCCAAGGCGCAGTCGGAATCCCATCCGCGCGCCAGATCGAGGGACGGCTCCCCCAATTCCGGAATGAGGCGCGCGGCGAAATGTTCCAGATGCGTGCGTAGTCGTACCACGTAGTCGAGGCGAGTCTCGGCCAGCCATTCTCCTGAATCCGCCAACTCGGCATCCCAAGGATCAAATTCGCCGACTGCGGCGCCCTGCCTCAGGAGCGCATTGCGTTGTTTGAGCGCGCGATGGTAGCGACGCCAGCGCGCCAGGAAGGCATGTTCCACGTGGAACACACCCCAATCCATGAACTGACGTCGAATCTCGGATGGACCCGCAATCAGGTCATGCGAACCGGGCTCGAAGCAGACCACCGCGCAGCGCTCGACCAACTCGCCGATCGGAACGCTTTCGCCTTCTAGCCGCGCTACCAGCCGACCTTCGAGTCGCGCCAGCCCTACCCGCCACTGCTCGCCCAAAGTGCCCTCCAGCCGACCAAAGATCGAGTATCCCTCGCTCCCGTCTCGCTGCACGCCGACCCGGCCACCGCTGCGAAACGAGTGGCCATGCGAAAGCATGTACGCCGCTTCCAGCAACGTCGTCTTGCCAGCGCCGTTGTCGCCGATAAATACGTTCCAGCCGGGCGAGAGCATCAGCGTGAGCTGCTCAAAACGGCGCAGGTTCTCCAGCCTAAGCTCGATCAGTCGCAATGCGCGCCCCGAGCGTCCGCGTCATGAAAAAGCCCACGGTGGTTTGCCGTGGGCCATGGTCGTACCACCGGCATGCTGACGGGTCAGAGCCGCAACGGCATGATCACGTGGCGGGCGTCTTCGCTGTCCGGCTTGCGCAGCAGGCACGACGACTGCGCATCGCGCAGGCACAGCAGCACTTCTTCACCACCAATCGCGCTCAGCGCATCCTGCAGATAGTTCACGTTGAAGCCGACCGACAGTTCAGCGACGCCGGTCTGGGCTTCGACTTCCTCGACAGCCTCTTCCTGTTCCGGGTTGTGGGCAATGATGCGCAGCCGATTCGGCGCGACTTCAAGCTTCACCCCTCGGTACTTTTCGTTCGACAGGATCGCTGCGCGCTGTAACGCGGAGCGGAATTCGTCACGGTTGACCCGAATCTCCTTGTCGGCACCGACCGGAATGACGGCTTCGTAGTCCGGGAAGCGACCGTCAATCAGCTTGGACGTAAAGGTGACGGCACCGCGTCGCACACGCAGGTGATTGCGCGCGAACTCCAGTTCCACATCGCCATCGCCGCTTTCAAACAGACCCATCAGCTCCATCACGCCCTTGCGCGGAATGATGATCTGGCGGCGCGCCGTGACGGTCGATTCCAACCGCGTTTCCGCCAGCGCCAATCGGTGCCCATCGGTGGCGACGCAGCGCAAGCTGTCTTCACGCAAATCCAGCAATAAACCATTGAGGTAGTAGCGGACATCCTGATGGGCCATCGCGAAACTGGTCTGGTCCATGAGCGCTTTCAGAGAGGCCTCCGGCAAGGTCACCTTTTCGATCGCTTCGATGCCGTCGGTGGTCGGGAACTCGGACGCTGGCAGGGTCGCCAGGGTAAATCGGCTACGGCCAGCGTTGACCATCACCTTTTCGCCGTTCTGTTCCAACTTGATCTTGCAGCCATCCGGCAGCGCTCGGCAGATGTCGAACAACTTGCGTGCCGGGATCGTCACCTCGCCATCGGACATGTCGTCGGCCGAGGTTCGCGACACCATCTCCACTTCCAGGTCAGTCCCGGTCAACGCCAGTTCGTTGCCCTGGACAACAAACAACAGGTTTGCCAATACCGGCAGGGTCTGCCGTCTTTCGACGACACCGACCACCTGCTGCAGCGATTTCAACAACGTTTCCCGTTGGATGCTCAGTCGCATGGCGATATCCGTCTTCTTCTAGATTGTCTTTGGAAAAGAATGTTTGGTAGTTGTTTGTGCTGTGGGTAACTTGCGAAACGTTAATTGTTGTTTATAATCAATGACTTACGTTTGATTCCCCAACAGTGAAATCATGCTGCGGGGGTGTTGGCCGTTTGTGGATAACTCTCAAACGCAAAACAATCCACATCTCCTGCACAGCCTTCCCGCAGAAAACCCACCGCGTTCAACCGGTCAGCGCACGCACCAGCTTTTCCCAATCCTGCTTGATTCGGCCATCGGTCTCGCGCAGCGCCGCAATCGTCCGACAGGCATGCAGCACGGTCGTGTGATCGCGGCCGCCGAACGCTTCGCCGAGTTCCGGCAGACTGTGCTCGGTGAGTTCCTTGGCCAAGGCCATCGCCATCTGCCGTGGCCGAGCCACGGAACGACTACGTTTAGGGGACAACATGTCGGACATACGCAACTGGTAGTAGTCTGCCACCGTTTTCTGGATATTGGGCACCGTGATCGCCTGCGCATGCACGGTCAGCAAGTCGCGCAGTGATTCCTGGGCGAATTCCGGCGTGATTGGTCGGCGTTCGAAGTTCGATTTGGCCACCAGCGTATTCAAGGCACCCTCGAGGTCGCGGACGTTGGAGCGCATCCGCTTGGCCATCAGCTGGGCCACTTCCACCGGCAGGTCGACGTTCTTCAAGTGCGCCTTGCTCAGCAGGATCGCCGCGCGGGTTTCAAAGTCCGGCGGTTCGATCGCCACCGACAGGCCCCAACCCAGCCGCGACTTCAAGCGAGGCTCCAGGTTCTCGACTTCTTTCGGATAGCGGTCGCAGGTCAGGATGATCTGCTGCTTGCCTTCGAACAAGGCATTAAAGGTATGGAAGAACTCTTCCTGGGTCGTATTCTTGCCGGCGAAGAACTGGATGTCGTCGATCAGCAACGCATCCACCGAGCGGTAGCGACGCTTGAAGTCGTCCATGCTCTTCTGCGCCAGCGCCTTGACCATGCTGGTGACGAACTGTTCCGAGCGCAGGTAGAGCACCTTGCAGTCCGGATCGTTGCGCCGCATCAAGTTGCCGGCCGCGTGCATAAGGTGGGTTTTGCCCAGGCCGGTGCCGCCGTACAGCAACAAGGGGTTGTAGGCGCTGCCGGGGTTCATCGCCACCTGCAAAGCAGCGGCCTTGCCGAGCTGGTTGGACTTGCCCTCGACGAAATTGTCGAACGTGTAGTTCGGATCGATGGCAGCCGAGGTTTCCGCCCCGTTGTGACGTCGACCGCCCGTGCCGTTGGTGGCGGACGGCGTTTGGTGATCGGTCGAACCCGGCTTGGCCGCACTGCGCCTAGCTTCCGCCGATCCGACACCAATGCGCACGTCGACCGCGCGACCAGCATCGTGCGCGAGCACCGCCGAGATATGGTCCAGATAGCGTTCGCGCACGGCGTCGACCGTGTAGGCATTAGGCGCCAGCAGCTGGATGCCGCTGCCATTTTCGCTGGCCTGAAGTGGTGCCAGCCAGGCATGCACTTCCTCGGCCGTCAGTTCCGCTCGCAGGCGCGCCAGGCAGCGCTGCCACAGTTCACTCATCGTTAGTCTCAGATGCACGCGTCGCTGCGGCGTGCCGCAACGATGGCGAAGGGCTGGGCAGTCTACCAGTCCCCGGACATCCCGACCGGTCGGCCTTCCCATATCCGTGCCGATCGAGTGCGCGGCCCGGAAACCTGCCGGCCTTTGACAGGCCAACGCCGCAGCCGTTAGACTCGCCGACCTTTTTTGCATCCCTGACGAGCCGATCATGGCGACCAAGCGTACTTACCAGCCCAGCAACCTCAAGCGTGCACGCGACCACGGTTTCCGTGCCCGCATGAAGACGCGCAGTGGACGCGCCATCATCAATGCTCGCCGCGCCAAGGGCCGCAAGCGCCTCAGCGTCAGCGGTTGATCGCGTGATCGAGCGCGGCAAGGGTAGCGCAAGCTTCCCACGCGCCGCGCGAGTGTTGAAACCTGCGGAATTCCTCGCCCTGCGCCGCAATAGTCGGCGCTTCAGCGTAGGCCATTTCCATGCCGAAGCATCAGCCAGCGAGCGCGACACCGCGCGCGTCGGCATGGCGGTGTCGCGACGCGTATCCAAGCGCGCGGTCGTGCGCAACCGCATCAAGCGGCAAATTCGCGAATCATTCCGGCACCGCCTTGACGCGCTGCCGAGCTTCGACGTGATGGTTGTTGCGCGAGGTTCTGCCGCAAACCAGGATAACGCCGTGCTACGTGCCGATCTGGATCGGCTCTGGCAACGCCTGTCTGCATTGAAGCCGCAGCCTTCGGCCGGCACAATAGCGGGTTGAATCCCACCTTTTCCTTCAGGTGCCAGCGCCCCGCTGCTGCCGCTCTTGCCTGTCGCGTCCTGGCTGGCCTGCAAGCCGGCACAGCGTGACTGGCCGCATTCGTCGCAAAAACCGCCCATGATGAACAGCCCACGTTCCTTCCTGTTGCTTGCCCTGCTGATGTTCGGCTACCTGTTGTGGGCGCAGTGGCAGCAGGACTACGCAAGTGGTGTGCAGCCGGTCGCGGAAACGGTTGCCACGCCGGCCGTGCCCGACGACGTCCCCGCCGCATCAACGCCCATCGCTGCGCCGGGAGAAGTACCGACCGCGTCCGCGCCAGCTGCGTCATCTCCAGGTGCCATTCCGACCGCCGCGAACACGGCGACTGCGGTATCCAGCTCCAATCGGATCAGCGTTACCACCGACCTGTTGCACGTGGAAATCGATCCACGCGGCGGCAGCATCGTCACCGCTGACCTGCTCGCCTATCCGCGCGATCCGAAGACGGTGCAGCCGTCGGTACGCCTGTTCGACGACAACGCCGAAACGTTCTACGCAGCACAGAGCGGATTGGTCAGCTCGACCGGTGCAGCACCCGATCACCAGGCCGAA
>JBBSLA010000038.1:0-23047 GCA_038255665.1 Lysobacterales bacterium
CTTGCCGACAGGAACGGGCGGGTGGGTCAAAGGCACAGCGCAGCGCGCTGCGCTGTGCTGCTGTTGACCTGTCTCCCGTTTCGGGGAGGCGAGATGGCGCAGGAAATGCCCGCAGGGTGGCCGAATGGATTCGGTCAGTTCGCTGCAGGTGCAGGGATGCGCCTTCAGCGAACCCCGTAGCCAGCTCGCGTAGTCGTGCAGCTTCATCGCACGACCGACCCGCCACGGGCGCATCTTTGGGCCATGTTTCTGTGCGAGCAGAAAGGTGGCTCGCTCGCCGGCAGGCGAGAGAAACGCTTTACAAACCGGGCGTGAGCTAATAATCAAGGTGAAGGGCATCCGGGTCAGGCACTTAACCAGATTGGCGACAGGCGCACCATGGCCGTCTAAACGGCCAAGCACAGCGACGATGAAATCGTCGCAACAGTGAAAGGCGGCACAGCGCGCGGATCCTCACTCCAGGCTCTCTCCCGAGGGAGAGAGGAGCAAAGCGATACGGCAGCCGAACCATGCGCGTCACCAGTTTTGCGACAGCCGAAAGACCGCGGACTCAAGCCGCCGAAAACGGAAAAGCGAGCACATCGCCGATCGCATCGGTGTCGGCCATCGCCATCAGCAGTCGCTCGATTCCGAGCGCAACACCCGCGCAATCGGACAATCCTTCGCGCATCGCGGCGAGCAGGTTCTCGTCGATGGGCAGTTCGCGCAATCCGCGCTCGCGGCGACGGCGATTGTCGTGCTCGAAGCGCCCGCGTTGTTCGTCGGCATCGGTCAGTTCGTGATAGCCGTTGGCCAGTTCTAGACTGCCAAGATACAGCTCGAAGCGTTCCGCCAGCGGCGGGTCGCCGGGTCGTATCCGCGCCAAGGCGCATTGGCTCGCCGGCCAGTCGTACACCACGGTTAACTGATCGTGCCGGAACCTGGGCTGGATGCAATGGGTAATCAGCAGGTCGAGCCAGTCGTCGCGAGTCATGCAATTTGGATCGACCGACAGCTCACCGAGGGCGGCGATCAATTGATCTTCCGACGACGTGAAAGGATCGACCTTCACGCTGGCGTTAAACAGGTCGCGATAGCTGTGTTCGACGACGTCGATCTGCCTGCCGACCAGCGCAAGCGCGCCCCGAATCAGCTCGATGGCTTCCAACGCCAAGCGACGGTGATCCCAGCCGACGCGATACCACTCCAACATCGTGAACTCGGGATTGTGCCGGTCACCGGCTTCGCCGTTGCGGAACACACGGCCCAGTTCGTAGCAATCGCCAATACCGGCAGCGAGCAAGCGCTTGATCGGGTATTCGGGCGAGGTCCGCAGCCAGCGTTCACGCGATCCCGCATCGACATGGCCGCTGAAAGTCGTCGTGAAGCTGTCGATGTTTGGCTCGGTATTGCCGGCCGCTGACAGCATCGGCGTTTCCACTTCGAGCACATCGCGTTCAGCGAAGAACGTGCGGATCAATGCATAGAGCCGTGCCCGCAAGCGTAGAGCCCGATGTGGCGTTGTCATCGACGGCATGTCCCATCCATCTGAAGCGCCGCTTCGAGTATGGGTTTCGCCCAGTTGGGCGTTGCCGTCAATGTCGTCACGTCACGTGGTGCGAGTAGACGGCCGCCAACGATTTCGGCCGCCAGCAAAGGATCGGGAATCGCTTGACCGAGCTTGGCTTCCGCACTGTTATCGTAGACTCGAAGGTGGGCAAGCTGCGGGATGAGCGCAATCAGGTTTTCAATGGAGCTGGTCCAGCGTTCCCGGATTTTCTGTTCCGTTATGTCGTGCCCACCCGCGGCGACGCGCGCTTGGACCCGGGCGAGATGAAGGTCGACGGACGAAAGGCCGCAGTACCAGATCAGCACATCGTGCGTGGTAGATGCAGCGAAGATCCGTGCAGGGATCGTCGTACCGCCAAGCGTGGTTTCGAAAGCGTAGGTATCGCGATTGGCGATCGCCACATCGAGCCGTCGAACGCCCTCCTCCCACGCCGCAGCGTTTGCCTGCGCCTGGTCGAAACCAACAGCTTCGATCAGTTGTCGCGCGTAATCGTCGGGGTTGAACCATGCATGCCCTGCCTGCTTCAGCAGATGGCCACCAATCGAACTCTTGCCCGCGCCGTTGACCCCGGCGAGCACGAACAGGACCGGCCGCTTCACCGACCCTTCTTTACCGCGTCGACCCTTCCAGCTTTGACCTTGCCGTTCAACGTGGCGGGTCGCGTCAGCAACGCGCGCAAATCGTCGCCCGCATTGGCGGACTGCAATGATGCAAGGCGACGATCAAAGCGCTCGCGCAACGCATCAAGCGCAGGCTGGGTGCGCTCGGATGCCTGCTGCAACGCATCGACCATGCGCTCATATTCGGCGATGGTGAGAATGACGGCCTGCGGCGCGTCGTGATTGCTGACCACGACCTTGCCGTTCGCGTGCACCTTGTTCATCACGCCGCGCCAACCCAGTTTCTTGAGGTCGGACGCTGGCGTGCGTGGCAGCTCGTCCACCACCCTGGCTTGCAACAATCCATTCATGGCAATACACCTCGTCTTTGCGTGAGGACAATATAGCCTAAATTCCCCTAATTGGCATTTCTTGGCAGATTGACGTCAGGCGCGTTCATCCAGCAGTACCAGCAACCGCCCTTCGTCCCAGACTTCGACACCCAGTTCGCGTGCCTTGTCGAGCTTCGAGCCCGCTTCGCTGCCGGCAACGACAAAGCTGGTTTTTTTCGAAACGCTGCCGGACACCTTTGCGCCCAGCGCTTCCAGTCGTTGCTTGGCCTCGTCGCGGCTGAGCTTGGCCAGGGTGCCGGTCAGGACGATGGTCTTTCCTTCGAGCACGCCAACGTTGGATGCGTCCACCTTTTCTGTCGTCTCCAACAACATGTCGGCGGTGTCCGCGCAGCGCAGCAGCAGGTTTCGATTGGTGTCATCGGCCAGCCATGCTTCCAACGTTTCAAGCGTATCGCTCGGCAAGCCTGCCTCCATCCATTCCGACAACGATGCCGTCGCGATGTCGCGCAAGGTAGCGAATGTCGCTGCCAGTTGATCGGCGCGAATGCGCGTCACCTTCGGTATTGCCAGCGCGACCAACAGCCTCGCAGGTTCGAGAAGTCCGCGGAGTTTTCCTGACGGCGCATGCTCACCGGCGACGGCGACGCCACCGGCGATCAGGCCATCGATCACACCTTGATTGCCCGTCTGGTCGAAAAAGTGTCCGAGCGACTGCGCCACTTCCAAGCCGATGTCGGGAACCACGGTGAACAAGGGCCACGGCAATCGACGAATTATCGCCAGCTCACCAAACCAGGTCGCCAGGGCCTTCGCCGTGGAATCGCCTACATGATTGATACCCAATGCGAAAAGCAGCCGGTCCAGTCGAGTGCGGCGACTGTCGTCGATCGCGACGATTAGTTTTTCCGCCCAACGCGTGGCGACCTTGCCTGCCTTGACCGAGTCCGGAACGCTGCCGTCGCGCTCATCACTACGCTGCTTCATTGCTACGAAATCGTCGACCGTCAGTCGATACAGGTCGGCCACTGATTCGACGTAGCCAAACTCGCATAAACCATCGATCAGGCGCTCACCAAGGCCGTCGATGTCCATCGCGCGACGACCGGCGAAATGGGCGATCGCCTGCTTGCGTTGCTCGGGACAGGTCAGCCCGCCCGAACAACGCCAAGCCGCCTCGCCTTCCTCTTGTACGATCTCCGAGCCACAGATCGGACAATTCGTCGGCATCGACCAGGCCTTCGTGCTCGGCGGACGCAGCTCCGGCACCACGCGAACCACTTCCGGGATCACATCGCCGGCGCGACGCACTATCACGCTGTCGCCGATGCGCACGTCGAGTCGCGCGATCTGATCGGCGTTGTGCAGGGTCGCGTTTGTGACGGTGACGCCCGCAACCAACACCGCCTTCAGGCGTGCAACCGGTGTGGCCGCGCCGGTGCGACCGATCTGGATGTCGATGCCTTCGACCGTCGTGGTCTGCTCCTGCGCCGGGAACTTGTGCGCCAGCGCCCAACGTGGCGCACGCGACACGAAGCCGAGTTTGCGTTGACCGGCGTAGTCATCGAGCTTGTAGACCACACCGTCGATATCGAACGCGAGCTGGTTACGTTCCGCACCAATCTTTTCATAGTAGCCAAGCAGGCCCTTTTCACCCGTCGCCAATGCAACGCGGTCACTGACCGGGAATCCCCAATCGCGCAATTTCGCCATCGTGTCCGAATGGGTATCGGGCAGATCGCCACCTTCGACAGCACCGACGGCGTAGGCATAGAACGCCAACGGCCGCTGCGCTGTCAGTCGTGGATCGAGCTGGCGCAACGAACCCGCTGCACCATTGCGCGGATTGGCCAGCACCTTGCCACCGCTGGCGCGCATGGATTCGTTGTAACGCTCGAACGCCGCTCGCGGCATGTAGATCTCGCCACGCACTTCCAGCGTGGTTGGCCAGCCGCTGCCGCGAAGCTTCAGAGGAATCGAGGAAATCGTGCGCAGGTTCGCCGTCACGTCCTCACCGGTTTCGCCGTCCCCGCGCGTCGCGCCCTGCACGAAAACGCCGTCTTCGTAGCGCAGGCTGATGGCGAGTCCATCGAGTTTGGGTTCGACCGAGAAAACCGGTTCCTCGCGATCAAGCTTTTGTTCGATGCGGGCAACAAAGTCGCGGACCTCGCTGCCATCGAACGCGTTGGCGAGGGACAGCATTGGCAACGCATGGTGGATGCTCGAGAACGCGCCGGACGGTGCCGAACCGACTCGGTGCGTCGGCGAGTCGGCGGTGACCAGGTCGGGGTGTTCCGCTTCCAGCAACAGCAGTTCCTGCATCAGGGCATCGTAGTCGGCGTCGGCGATGGTGGGATCGTCGAGCCCGTGGTAGCGCTGGTTGGCGTCATCGATCAGGCGCCGGAGTTCAGCGATGCGCTGCGCTGGATGGGAAGCATCGGTCATGTCGAAAGTGTAGCTGCGGCATGCAGGTTTCGGAACGCGGCGACGCCCAAAACCCCGATCGGGCCTTGTCTGCGTTTCAACCACCATGACGCACGCGGCACTTTCGCTTAACCTCGTCGCCATGATGTCGGAACGGACTGATGAAGCCTTGATGCTCGCCTACGCGCACGGCGACGTCATCGCGTTTGAGCAGCTCTACAAACGTCATCGCGGCACCCTCTACCGGTTCCTGTTGCGCAGCCTGAAGAATCGCGCCGATGCCGACGAGTTGTTCCAGGAAACCTGGAGCCGTGCAATCAGCGCTCGCGAGCGCTACCGGGCCGATGCGAAGTTCACGACCTGGTTGCTGCAGATTGCCCACAATCTGGTTATCGACCGCTTCCGGCGCGCACGACCGATGGCATCGGAGGCCGAAACCGACGCGGTGTTTCGCCAATTGGATGCGCCGGAAGACGAACAACCCGAGCGCGTGCTCAGCGAGTTCGAGCAGCGCCGCAAGCTGCAACTGGCACTGGAAGACATGCCTGAAGAACAGCGCGTCGCGTTCCTGCTGCGCGTCGAGAACGGCATGGGACTGGAAGAAATTGGCACCATAACCGGCGTAGGCCGAGAAACCGTCAAATCGCGACTGCGCTACGCATTGGCGCGCATCCGTGCGAGGTTTGAATCATGAGTACACGCAACGATCGCGATGTGGAAGACCTGCTGGGCGACGACGCCGGCCGGATCGGTGCCGCCTATCGCAAGCTGGGCAAACAGGATCCGCCGCGTCGGCTCGACCGCAACGTGCTGGCCGAGGCATCGCGTGCGGTGCATGGTCGCCCGCGCAGTTCCGCCTGGCTGCTCGGCATTGGCACTGCCGCTGGCGTAATGCTCGCTGCCGGCATCGCCTGGCGCGTCAATCACGATATGGTCAAGCAGCGGGAAACGGTACCGGCTTCGTCTCCCGCGACCGAAGCCATCCAATCAGACGTGATACGGGTGGAGCCTCGCGCCAAATCCAACGACAACGACAACGCCAGCGACAGGGCTGCGCGATTGAACGAGCAGTTCAGTGCAGCCGATGCCGAAGTCGCTGGCGCCGCCAGCGCCAAAAGCAACAGTCCATTCGAACGCAAGTCAGCGCAAGCGAAGCAGAAACTCGACGAGACTTTCGTACCCGATCCGGCAGTCAGGAAATCCGTTCCGAAACCCACGCAAGAAGCTTCCGGCGAGCAGGAAGAACTTCGTGAGCAAGCGGCACCGATGTCACCGCTCGCGCCGCCGCAGCCAGTCGCAGCAGCACCTCGGCTGGTGCCGGTGCCCGACGAGTCGAAGGAGGCGAAAGGCATACGCGATAGCGCCGAAGCAGAGGGCCCGGCGGCGTCCGAGCCGATGCATAAAGTCGAGGGCGCACGTCAAAGCGCGGCAGACGGTTTGGACATTTCCACGCGCCGCGATACCCGTCGCGAACGAGCTTCGTCATTCGGCGACGCAGACGTGACAGCCGAGATTGATCGCATCCGCGCCCTGCTACGAGCCGGTCAGCGCGACGCGGCGCTCGATGCCTTGCGCGAACTGCGCCATCAGCGTCCCGATGTCGTCCTTCCTGTTGATCTGCGCGCGCTCGATGGCTGAACGGGAAACGCTGGCGGCGGCTGCCGAATTCAGCCAGGAAATCCGCAAGAGTCGCTTTCTCGCCCAGGTCGCGCCAGTCATCGATGTGTTGGCAGCGGTGGCCTTTGTCGAACAGCACCACATTGCGGATGCCAGCCATAACTGCTGGGCTTATCGCATCGGCAACGAGTACCGCTTCAATGACGACGGCGAACCCGGTGGAACGGCTGGCCGTCCCATCCTCGCAGCCATTGAAGGGCAAGGCCTCGATGGTGTCGTCGCGATCGTTTCGCGCTGGTTTGGCGGCGTCAAACTCGGCGCTGGTGGATTGATGCGCGCTTACGGCGGCTGCGCCGCGGAATGCCTGCGCAACGCGACACGCGTCGTCCTGCTGAATCGGATCGAGCTGCGCGTCCACTGCGAATTCGCCGCGCTACCGATCCTGCTTGCCCACCTGGACGACCACGAGGCCAGTGCCGGCGAGCCGGAATTCGACGCCGAAGGCGCGACATTGTCGATACACGTGCCCGACTCGCGACGTGAGACGTTCGAGCAGTACCTGGCGGACCTTACCCGAGGACGTGCCACGGTTGCTTGAACTGTCGCGTTCGCAGCACCGAGTTGCAATCAGCCGTATCGCCCGCACCTGATCGCGATGCCCAGATCGCCCCGCGAACCTATTCCGACCGGCGAACGCCGCCTTTCCGCCTATCGCCGCCTGTGGCCCCTGCTGGCGCAGCACCGCGGGCTGATCGCCGGCTGGCTGCTGTTCCTGGCGCTGTCGTCGGCAGCGACGCTGGCCTTGCCGGTCGCGGCGCGGTACCTGATCGACGGTGGTTTCAGCAAGACCGACCCTGCCCTGCTCAACGCGAGTTTCATCGGCTTGTTCGGCGTTGCCGTCGTGATGGCGATTGCCGGTGCCGCGCGGTTCTGGTGCGTGACCCTACTTGGCGAGCGCGTCGCCAACGATTTGCGCAGCAAGCTCTACACGCACCTGCTGCGTCAGGATCAGGCGTTTTTCGAGCAGACTCGTTCGGGCGAGCTGGTGTCTCGACTGTCGGCCGATACCGAACGCGTGCAAACCGTGGTTGGCTCGTCGTTGTCGCTGGCCCTGCGCAGCGTGGTTCTGCTGGTCGGCTCGGCGACCATGCTGGTGGTGAGCAGTCCGCGCCTCGCCGGTTTCGCCGCGTTGGTGATTCCAGCGGTGATCCTGCCAATCGTCGTACTCGGGCGGCGAGTCGAGAAACTGTCGCGCGACGCGCAGGATCGCGTCGCCGACGCGACCGCTGTCGCATCGGAATCGCTCAACGCGGTCCACACCGTGCAGGCCTACACGCGCGAACCACGTGAGGCCGAGCGCTATCGCAATGCCATCGCCAATGCACTCGCCAGCGCGGCGCGACGCATCCGGATGACGGCGTTCCTGACGGCGCTGGTCATCCTGCTCAGTTTCGGCGCAATCACGCTGGTGCTTTGGGCCGGTGCGCAATCGGTCATCGCCGGCACGATGGACGCTGGTGTACTCGCCCAGTTCGTGCTTTACGCGGTTCTTGCAGCGGGGTCGGTCGGCGGCCTTACCGAAGTGTGGGGAGAAGTGCTGCGCTGCGCTGGGGCGCTCGGGCGCATCGGCGAATTGCTCGACCTGCAGCCCGCCATTCGATCCGCCGATCCCGCGACCGCTCTGCCAAAACCGACAACCGGTGCACTGCGCTTCGAACATGTCGGCTTCCACTATCCGTCGCGTCCCGACAAGGCAGCGCTGGAAGACTTCTCGCTGTCCATCGAACCCGGCCAGACCGTGGCCCTGGTCGGGCCATCCGGTGCCGGCAAGTCGACCGTGTTCCAGATGTTGCAGCGCTTTCACGATGTGCAGCACGGAACGATCAAGCTGGATGGCGTCGAACTGCGCTCGCTCGCCTTGCCCGATTTGCGAGGTTCTTACGCGCTGGTCCCGCAGGATGCCGTCCTGTTTGGTGCCAGCGCCGCCGACAACATTCGGTATGGCCGGATCGAAGCCAGTGATGCGGAAGTTGAAGCCGCCGCGCGTGCCGCCGAAGCGCACGACTTCATCACTGAACTTCCGCAGGGATATGAAACGTATCTCGGCGAACGCGGCGTGCGCCTGTCGGGTGGCCAGCAGCAACGTATCGCGATTGCCCGTGCCTTGCTGCGCGATGCGCCGGTGCTGCTGCTCGACGAAGCGACCTCGTCGCTCGATGCGCAGTCAGAGCGCTACGTGCAACAGGCGCTGGAGCGATTGATGCAAGGCCGCACCACGCTGGTGATCGCGCATCGCCTCGCCACCGTGCAACGCGCCGACCGCATCGTCGTCCTCGACCAGGGTCGAATCGTCGCCAGCGGAACCCACGCCGAACTGCTGCGCGAAGACGGCCTTTACGCCGATCTTGCCCGCCTGCAATTCGCGAGTTGAGTTACCAATAGCCCCGAAACGAAAAAGCCCCGCCGAAGCGGGGCTCTCATGTCGATGATGATGATTCGCTCAGGCGCCAGCGACGCCGGTTGCCTGCAGGCCTTTCGGGCCTTGTTCCACTTCGAAGGTCACTTTCTGGCCTTCCTGCAATGAGCGAAATCCAGCCGCGGAAATCGCCGAGAAATGGACGAAGACGTCCTCACCGCCATCTTCGGGGGCGATGAAGCCGAACCCCTTGGCGTCGTTGAACCACTTTACGGTACCTGTACGCATTGCTTTCGAGCCCCCACAACAGTCAATCGGATGCGTGCATTCAACATGACGCTCGCGGGAGCCGGTTTGGAAACTGCGCCCGCGGCGCGCGCTCCCCCAAGCTCACCACAGCCTTTCAAGCCGTGCACCCACGTAGTTCGCCAGTATTTTGTTCAGAAATCAAGCGTTTCCACTGGTTTGGCTTAATCAGGCGATCAGTTTCTCGATGATGGGCGCGACGTTCGCCGTAGCGTGTTCGAGGTGGGCAAAGATTTCGGCGATGCTGATTTCGCCTTTGTCACCGCAGCCCGCCGCCCAGTTCGCGACCAGCGCGAGGCACGCATACGGCACCGCCAGCTCGCGGGCGAGCACGGCTTCAGGCATGCCGGTCATGCCGACCAGATCGCAGCCATCGCGGCGCATCCTTGCGATTTCGGCGACCGTTTCCAGGCGCGGTCCTTGGGTCGCGCCGTAGCAGCCGCCGTCGACACAATCGACATTTGCCTTCGCGGCCGCTGAGAGAAGTTGAGCGCGCAATTCGGCGTCGTAGGGGTAACTGAAATCGATGTGCTCGACCCTGGCACCTTCGACATCGCAGTAGCTGCTGAGGCGGCCGTGCGTGTAGTCGATGATTTGATCAGGCACGACGATGGCGCGTGGCCCCATGTCGTCACGGATGCCACCGACCGCGTTGACGCCAATGATCCGTTGCGCACCCAGCTTGTGCAGCGCCCATACATTGGCGCGGTAGTTCACCCGATGGGGCGGGACGCTGTGGGACTCACCATGACGGGCGAGGAAGGCCAGGCGCTTGCCAGCAAACATGCCGGTCACGACCTGATCGGATGGCTTGCCGAATGGCGTATCGAGCGCGTGGCGTTCGATGTCTTCGAGCCCAGCGAATTGATACAGCCCGCTACCGCCGATGATGGCCAGATCGATCTTCATTGCTTTCCCGCTCGTTGGACAGACTTGCGGCAACTCTACGCATCACAACGCGACAATCGATGGCAGGTTGCGGCCAAGTTCGTGGTAATCCATGCCGTAGCCGAACACGTAGCGATCCGGCACTTCCAGACCGACGAAATCGGCGACCAGACCGGGCACTACGCGGCCGTGCTTCTTCTCGCACAGCACGGCGATCAACACGCGACGTGCGCCTTGCTCGATGCAGAATTTACGAATCGCCTGCAACGTGTAGCCTTCGTCAAGGATGTCGTCGACCAGCAGCACGGTGCGATTGAGCAGCTCCGCGTGCGGTCGGGCTATCCAATTCAGTTCGCCACCGCTGGTCTCGCCGCGATAGCGTGAGGCGTGCAGGTAGTCCAGTTGAACCGGTGCCCGCAACAAAGGAGCAAGTTGGCCTGCGAAGATCATGCCGCCATTCATCACGGTGATGAACAGCGCCGATTCGCCGCCGAGCTGCGCATCGATTTCGCCCGCCATGCGCTTGGTCGCCGAACGGATCGCCGCTTCGTCGTGGATCAACTCGGCACGCGCCAGTGCGGTCTGGTAGTCGGCAACGCTCATGTCGAATGCCCTGCTGTTGCGGCCGCGTCCAATGCCGTGACACTGGCAATGAAGGCATCGCGTTGCGGGTTATCGACCAGCTGGTCCCAGCTTGATGCGACCGCGCCAAACAAGGTGGCGACGCGATCCGGATCGCAAGCTGGATAGCCGGCACTTGCTGCGAGGGATTCAGGAACAATGGATGGATTGCACGCCAACACCAAGTCGCAGCCAGCCGCCAGGTGCGCATCAATGCGCGCACCCATGCCACCGATGCTTTCGACCGCTGCCATGCCGATGTCGTCGCCAATCACCAGACCCTCGAAGCCGTATTCGCCACGCAGGATGCCTTGAACCCACACCTTGGAAAAACCTGCCGCATGGGTATCGATGGCGGGATAGACCACATGCGCCAGCATTACCGCATCGGCGCCGGCGGCGATTCCTTCGACGAACGGAAGCAAGTCGTTGGCAACGATATCGGCACGTTGGCGACGGTCGCGGGCGGTATCGAAATGGGTGTCTTCCTCAACCGAACCGTGGCCGGGGAAGTGTTTCAAGGTCGCCGCCATGCCCGCCAGCCGCATGCCGTTGACATAGGCATGCAACAACGCCGAAACCGCGATCGGGTCGGCATGGAAAGCACGCTCGCCGATCGCGCGGTTGCCGCGGCGCAAGTCGGCGACCGGAGCGAAGGAAAGATCGATGCCGATCGCCCGCAACTCACTCGCCATCAGCCAGGCGTGCTGGTGCGCGAGTTCCAGCGCAGCGTCACGATCGCAGTCCCACACTTCGCCTATGCGTGCGAGCGCGGGCAAGCGAGTGAAGCCATCGCGGAAGCGCTGCACCGGCCCACCTTCCTGATCGACGCATACGACGAAGCGCTCGCCGCGCAGTTCGCGGATCGATTCGATCAATGCGGTGATCTGCTCGCGACTCTCGAAATTGCGCGTGAAAAGGATCACGCCGACGACTTGCGTCTGGACCAGCCAGTCGCGATCAAGGTCGGTCAGTGTCTTGCCAGGGATCCCGATGATCAGCATGGCGACGGTTCAAACAATTTCATTGGCATTGCGTTCTTCGACGTTCCACTTCGCGTACGGGTATCTGGCAAGGTTGAGGTTGTAGTAGCGACCGAATTCGCTGACTTCCCGGCCCAGCCACGGTGGCTTCGGGAATGGCGTATCGACTGCGGGAAGCTCGAGTTCGGCAACGATCAAGCCCGCATTGTCGCCGAGAAACTCGTCGATCTCGAACTCATGGCCGTCGACCAGGACATGGTGTCGAACCTTGTCGACGCGTTCGCCGCAAAGATTCGCGAGGATTTCTTCGGCGTCGGCCAAGGGCAGCGATAGTTCGTACTCATCACGGGCGATGCCGCAGGCGACCGACTTGATGTTCAGCACGGCGCCATCGCCCGCAATCCGAACCCGGATCGAGCAGCGTGGGCCGTTGCTGACGCCCTGCAGGGGCCCGGCCAGATAACCCTGCGACATCCGCTGCGAGCGATGCACCAGCGTTCGCCAGTGATCGGTGGCGAGCAGGAACTTCCTTTCGATCTCCCGGCCCACGGTTGCTCCTAGCGTTCGAACAACGCAATCGATTCGACGTGTGCCGTGTGCGGGAACATGTCCATCACGCCAGCCTTGACGAGCCGGAAGCCATGCTGGTTGACGAGGGTACCCGCGTCGCGCGCCAGCGATGCCGGATGGCAGGACACGTAGACAACGCGTTTCACCGACTTCCCTGGCAGGTATTCCAGCACCTGTGCGGCACCCGAGCGCGGCGGGTCGAGCAACAGCTTGTCGTAGTCGCGCCGCGCCCAATCGCTAGCGCGCTGATCGGCAAACAGGTCCGCGGCGACGAATTCGGCGTTCGACAATCCATTGCGCTGCGCATTTTCCTCGGCGCGCTTGACCAGGTTCGATTCGCCTTCGACGCCGACCACGCGCGCCACGCGACGCGCGATCGGCAGGGTGAAGTTACCCAGCCCGCAGAACAGGTCGAGCACGTGGTCATCGGGTTGCGGATCAAGCAATTCGATCGCGCTTGCCAACATGCGCTGGTTCATCCCCGCATTGACCTGCACGAAATCGAGCGGCTTGAATGCAATCTCCAGGTCGTGATCGGGCAAGCGGAATGAAAGCGCGACCGTTTCCGGCCATAGCGGCACGAC
This sequence comes from Lysobacterales bacterium, assembly GCA_038255665.1. Taxonomy (GTDB): domain Bacteria; phylum Pseudomonadota; class Gammaproteobacteria; order Xanthomonadales; family Rhodanobacteraceae; genus Dokdonella. The sequence goes on from JBBSLA010000038.1 coordinate 12,908, forward strand.
GGTATCGGGGCCTTTCGCCTGCAACAGGATGGCGAGATCGTGGCGTTGGCCAAACGCGATCAATCGCTCCCGGTCGGGCTCGGTCAATGGAACCAGATGGCGGAATACCAGTGCGACCGTCTCGTCGCCGGCCGCGATCTCAATCTGCGCAATCTCGCGTTTGGCATCCAGGCTGCCGATCAGTTCGCTGATGTCGGCCAGACGCATGCCGACTTCCGGCAACAAGGTGTGGCATTCGCGCAGGTCGGCGATGAAGCGTGGATCGTTCTCGCGAAAACCGACCAGTGCCTTGTCCTTCTTGTCGACCCACTTCACCGACAAGCGACCCTTGCGCCGGTAACCCCAGGGCTGGTCGCTGAGTGGCGGCAACCATTGCTGCGGCTCGACCTTGCCGATGCGAATGAAGTTTTCCGCCAGCACCTGTTGCTTGGATGCAATCTGCTTTTCGCTGGAAAGATGCTGCAGGGCGCAGCCGCCGCAGGTGCCGAAATGCGGGCAGCGCGGTTCGATGCGATCCGGCGAACGCGACAGCAACTCGACGACTTCGGCCTCGTCGAAGTGGCGGTGCCCGCGCACCACGCGAATGCGTGCGCGCTCGCCGGGCAAGGTGCCGATCACGAACACGATCTTCTCGCCGATGCGGGCGACACCGCGGCCATCGTGCGACAGGTTGGTAATTTCGACGTCGGCTTCAGGCCGCGGTCGCGTTCTCTGGTTGGATCGGGACATGGACGCTCGAGATCTTGCCTGTGCTGCTACTTCTGCTGCCAGGCGCCGCTGTCGTCCTGGTAGTACCAACCAGGCTTTGCCTGCTGCTGCCATTGCCTGGCAAAGCTGGCTCGGATCTTGTCCTCCCAGGCGGCATTGCCATTGGCAGCCGCGATTTCGCTGTAGACCGCCTTGCGGTCGCGGTTTTCAGCAGCGACGGCCTGATTCAACGCAGCGCGTTGCGGCAGGGGCACGCTGGCGGCATCGCGCACGGCGACGTAGCCGTCGTTGCCCAAACCAATCGCGCCGCTGGCCAGGTAGCCCGACAGCGTGCTGTCGAAGCGCTCCTTCATGCGTGCCTGGATCGCGCGAATTTGCGGCGTTTGCACGGCGATGTCGGCTTGCGCGTGGGCGCTCGGAACGAGCAGATCGAGCAGCACGGCGCCGGGATTCGTCGACGGAACCGGCTTTTCGGCGGGCTGATCGGTCTTGCTCGGCGTGCCACTGATCACGTCCTCGACGAACTCCTGGGCCGCCGCATTGACTTCCGCAGCCGGGAAATAGACGTTGATGGTCACGCACGCGGCAAGCACGCCGGCAAAGGTGAAAATGCTCGCAGCAATCAGTTTGCGCATGGCTGTGCCCTCGTTGTTGATGGGTGGTCAGGGTGGTTCATTCGACGACGGGCCCTTCGCCGGTGATCGCTTCCAGCACGCGATCAACGAACGTTGGCCAATCCACGCGCCGACGATGGCCGACAATGCTGATACGCGGCAATCCGGCACCTTCGACGATAGTGTAGCTGTCGCCTTCTGTACCGGTGTCGATTCCGCCCATCGCGCAGACGGTATCGACCAGCTTGCAGCGGATGCCGAACTGTTTGTAACCAAACGTATCCACGACCTTCATCGCCAGGTCCTGCAGTGCTTGGGTGATCGATCCGAGACCACCGCCAATGGAGGTCACGTCCTGCACCACCTTGTAGCTCATCCGGCCGCCACCCTTGGTGCGCAGCCAGGCATCAAAACTGACCGGGCTCCAGTCGACCATGCGCAACTTCTTTATGTCGCCATCGAGCCGTCCGGTGACGGCGGCTATCTCGAACGCGCTGGTAAGCGGTGCGAGATCAAGGCCGCGAATGTAGATGCCGGCACCGAGCGAAGGTGCAACACCGAACGGCCGCTCCAGGGTCACGCCGCTAATGTCGATCTTGCCATCGAAGACGTAGAGGTTGAGCCCACCGTCGAGTTTGATGGTGTCGCCAACCAGGCTGATGTCGGGTATGCCGCCGGAGAGATTGCCGGGAAAGCGTGGCCAACCGAGCCGTTCGGACAATCGGCTCATTTCAATCCCCGCGATTGCGAGCGCCGCGCCGTAGCGTTCGCCCCGTTCGGATTGCGGTTCCAGCTTGAGTTTTTCCAGAATGAGTTTGCCGCCCAGCACATCGATCGGAACCTTCTCGGCCAACTCGATCGCGCCATTTTTTGATGCCAGTGGCAACGTCGCCGGGCCGAACGGTATGCGATAAAACTCAAGCCCTTTCCAGGCGACGCTGGTGGCTGGTCGAATGTTGCCGTGGGTCCAGTCGACCGCGCCATTGAGCGTGTTGATCGAGAACCGACCATTCGCGTCATCAATACTGATGCGGTCGGCAAAGAGTGCAAACCGTTGCACGCCAGCCGCGTCGAAATCCAGTTCACCCGCCAGTTTTCCCGACAGGCGCAATCCTTCGTAGCCGTTGGCCGCGAGCCACGATGCGCCGTAGCGCTCGGCCGCTTTTGCGAGGGTGATTTCACTGAGCCGCAGGTTCAGCTCCGGCAACCACTTGGTCGCGCCGAGGTCGAGCTTCGCCTGCGCCCGGAAGTCGAGCACGCCGCGATCGCTCCAGTCCAACTGCGTGACCGACCACTGCCCGGGGCCGATTGCCTGCACCTGCACGGCCACGTCTACCGGCGTTTTCGGCAACTTCACGTAGACGCTGCCGTAGAGCAGCTCGCCCCCCGAAATTCTTGCCACGGCGGCGATACGCGGAAGACCGAACGGATCGGCCACAGTCAGCTGCGCATTGGCGCTGAGACCGGCCGCAGCAATCGTTCCAGCGGCGTTGTCGTAGCCCAGGTTGTGCAGCGCGAGGTCGGCATCGAGCATCGGCGTGTCGGCCGTCGCCTGAGGATCCAAGCGCAATTGGCGGACTTCGACGCTGCCGCCTGCGACGGCCAGCGAGACGGGTTTCACCAGCTCAATCGCACCGTCGTTGACACGCAATCGCATCGCCGTTGGACCCATTTCCAAACCGCCGAACGCGACCGATCTCCAGTGTACGTCTGCGGCCGGCGTTATTCCACGCGGCGCCCAGACGAAGCGGCCGGCCAAGCCTTTCACGGCAACGTCGCTGGCTGGGTCGACAACTTCCACGCCGGCCGTTTGCAGGTCGACGCGACGGACTTCGCCGTCATCAATGTCGAGTTCACCATGCACGTGACCCGTCGTGGCGATACCTGCCAGGCCAAGCTCGTCGATCACACGTTTCGCATAGCGCGTGCGGACCGCTTGCAGATCCAGGTCCGTGATCTTCGCGCGCAAGCGGCGAATTGGAACGACGGCGTCGGGGTCGATCTCGGCAGTCGAAGTGAAAGCCAACACGCCTTCATCGTTCCAGTCGAGTTGGTTGAGCGCCCAGCGCCCGCTGTCCAACGCCTGCGCTTCAACGATCAATGGGGACGGCGTGGTCGGCAAAGTGATCTGTGTGGTCGGCGTATCGATGCTGCCGCTGTCCACGTTTGCGTCGAGCCGCAATTTCGGCAAAGCGGTGCTCGCGTCCCAATGCAGCTTGCCATCGATATTGACGCCATCCAATGCCAGCGTTGTTCCCAGGCTGGCGTCCAATGCATCGCCATTGAACTCCACATCGATTACATCGCCAAAGCGCGCCACGACACGCGCATCTAGAACGCCGCTACGCAGTCGGGCCGTCGGCAGATAGCGACGCACGGTTGGCGCCAGCCATTCCAGCGGTGCGCGTTGCAAGTCGGCGTTGAGCGCAGCGTCGGCCGCGAATGGCAGGTCCAGGCGCAGGCTGGCCGCGTCCCGACTCAAGGTGATAGCTGCCGATTGCGCATCGATCGATGCGGCGAGTTGAACGCCCTCGCCCACCGCACCCGTCAGTGGGCCGACACATTCGCGACGACCGGAGTCGGATTGCGAAAGCTGGCACTGCCAATCGATGGCGCCGTCGTAGCCAATCGCGTCGGCCTGGGCGCGATCGATCTTGAGCGTTAGCGTGTTGCCGTCGAGCCCAAGTGACAGCGTCGTCGCCACCAGTCCCGGCGCAGTAAGGCGTTCCACATCCAGTTGCAGGTTGCGCGCGCTCACGGGCAGCGCGAGCAGCGCCCCGGAACACGCACTCAAGCAAACCAGCAGGTGCCGCAGGAACGGGATTGACGAGGTCCACATGGGCGACCATTCTGACAGCTGACGCCCACAATCACTCGCGCAACCACAAGGCAAGGACATGCTGAATCTTCTCGTCGCGGACGACAATCCCATAACGCTCGACTTCCTCGCGTCCGCGCTGCGCCAGCTCGGCTGGCAAGTGGTCGCGGTCGCCGACGGCTCAGAGGCGGTGGCCCTTGCGGCCAATGAGCACTTTGACGTGTTGCTGCTTGATGCGCGGATGCCGATCCTGGCTGGCCCTGCAACCTTGGCACGGATTCGCGCCGAACAAGGCAAATCAGCTCATGCGCCCGCGTTGGCGACCACAGCCAGCACTGATCGCGATACACACGACGCGTTGCTGGCAGCAGGCTTCGACACCGTGTTGCCCAAGCCGATCAGCATTGCCGACCTTGGCAACGCATTGCGTCATTACGGCCGCGACAACCGCGACGACTCGTGTCCATTTTTTGACGAGGCCCGAGCGCATGCCGTAGTCGGTGGCGATACCGCCGTCGTCAAGGCACTGCGTGGATTGCTGTTGGCAGAACTGGAACGACTGCCTGGCGAGCTGGCGCTGATGTCGCGCCAATTGAACGCGAGCCAGCTACTGGATGAGCGCCTGCACCGGCTGGCGGCGTCGGCGGGTTTTTGCGGCGCTGTCGCCTTGGAAAATGCAGTACGTGACTTGCAGAACGCCCAGAAGGCGCAGGCGGGATGGCCGGAAGTCGGCGCGGCCCGGTTTGCCAGCCGTTGCGAACGCATCACCCAACGACTTCGAGACGCGTCAAGCGACGAGAACGGCACCTCGTGACCCGCGACAATGCGCTCCGCGATTGACCCTGACTATCGTAACGAGTCGAAAAATCAGTTTCATTTATTCAATGGTGGTGAATCAAGGTCAACCTTGCTTTCGCCCGGAACCACGATTCAATCGTCGGTCCAGCCCGAAACCGTCCAGAAGGACTTCAAGGACTTCAACGAGGCCCAATCAGGCGGAAAGAAGATATCGCTGGCAGACGTGATCGTGCTCGGTGGCTGCGCTGCCGTGGAGACCGCCGCGAGGAAGGCCGCCCATGACGTCACGGTTCCCTTCTCGCCCGACCGTACTGACGCCTCGCAGGAACAGACCGACGTCGAATCGTTCGAGCCACTTGAGCCAATCGCTGACGGATTCCGCAACTTCGTTCAACAGGGCAAGGAAAAGGACGTCGCCGACATGTTGGTCGACAGGGCCAACCTGCTGACGCTTAGCGCCCCGGAAATGACGGTGCTGATCCGCGGCCTGCGTTCGCTCGGTGCCAACGTCGGCGAGGCAAAGCACGGCGGGTTCACTGAGCGCAAGGATGAACTGACCAATGACTTCTTCGTCGACCTGCTCGACATGAACACGAAGTGGGCGAAGTCCGACGATTCGGAGTTCGTACTCGAAGGCCGCGACCGCCAAAGCAACGAGCTGAAGCTGACCGGCACCGTGGTAGACCTGCTGTTCGGATCGAATTCACAGCTGCGCGCCTTGGCCGAGGTCTACGCCTCAGCGGATTCGCAGCCGGTGTTCGTACGCGACTTCATCGCGGCATGGAACAAGGTGATGAATCTGGACCGCTACGACCTCGCCTGATCGCGAGGCGCATCACACTGGCCTTTGCTTTCCCGCAAGGCCAGTGAGTAGCTGATTGTTTTTCCCAAAAGCTGATGCTTGCTGGCGTCAGCTTTTTTTCTTGGCGCGCACGTACAGCACCATGCTGTGGTCTTCGATCAGATAGCCGTGTTCGGCGGCAATCTCGTGTTGCAGGCGTTCGATCACGTCGTTGTGGAATTCGATCACCTTGCCGGTATCGATGTCGACCATGTGGTCATGGTGCTTGCCGCGATCCAGTTCATAAACGGCCTGGCCGCCCTCGAAGTTGTGCTTGAGGACCAAACCCGCCGCCTCGAACTGGGTCAACACGCGATAGACGGTGGCAAGGCCGATGTCGTCGTGCTGATCGAGAAGATGGCGGTAGATGTCCTCCGCCGTCATGTGGCGACCCGAGCCATTCTCGAGGATGTCGAGGATGCGCATGCGTGGATGGGTCACTTTCAGGCCAGCGCGGCGCAGATCGGTGGTTTCCAAGGTCTTGCTCCCGTCGGCGGGCCGTTGGCCGTGCCTGAATCTGGCGCCTCGACGCATGCCTGTGGCACATGTTGGGGCGAGGCTGGATGACCGCGCTAGTGTATCATCCGGCCCCCGGTTATCCCGTTGGATTCTAGCGCATGCGCCACCTGTTACTCAGCCTCGTCGTGATCCTCGCCACCAGTGGTTGCAACCTCGTCTACAAGCTGGATGTGCAGCAGGGCAGCCTGTTCGACAAGGAAACCGTCGATTCGCTGAAGATCGGCATGACCAAACGCCAGGTCACCCTGATCATGGGTTCGCCCTCGGTGGTCAGCCCGTTCAACCAGGACCGCTGGGACTATGTGTCGTCGATCCGCCGCGGTCGCAACACGATGGAAAGCAGAGACCTGATCCTAACGTTCGAAGACGACAAGCTCGCCAAGGTCGAAGGCGACTATTTCCCGGAAGACCCGCAGCAGATGATCAAGGACGCGCGCAAGTACAAGCGCCAGTTTCCGGACGAGAAGCGCGACGAAGACGACAAGCGCAAGAAAGAGCGGCAGGAAAAGAACGGCGGCTGATCAGCGCGTGGGATGCTCTGATCAACCCCGCACAGGCGTCACCGATCTGTCTGCTCGCAGCTCAAGGCGCGTCGGCGAAGGCAGACTGGCCGTCTGCCGAGACGGCGCAACGCGGAGCTGCGGGCAGACGGATCGGCCCCAGCCCATTGAATTAAAACGACGGGGTGATGCCCGGAAGGCCCCCAGATCGGCGCGCGCGGCTTGTCCAGGCGGCCAGCCTGCACTGCGCCACACACCCGAATCTGTGAACGTTTCGGACATCATGCCGCCTGCGTGGGGTTAATCAGAGCATCCCTTCCGCGGTGCCTTGGCGGCAGCAGCACGCTGTCGCCGCGCCAGTTTCGGATCGATCTTGAGCGGTCGGTAGATCTCGATTCGATCGCCCGGCTTCACATGCGTATCCAGCGACACGCGTTGCGACCAGATGCCGGCTTCCAGGCTTTCCCCGTCGAGTCCGAATTCCTCGATCAGGCCAGACGCGGCAATCGCCGCCGCCACGCTGGCACCAGCTGGCACATCGACGCGGCACAGCCGCTGTTCGCCTGGCGTCGCATAGACCACTTCGACAACGACCGGTTCAGCCATCGAGCTGATCGGCGACTCGGCAGAAGTCATCGACCATGCGGTCGGCGAGGCCTTTCAATCCGAACTTGAGCGCCGCGCCGAGAAAAGGATTGGACACCTCGAAATCCAGCGCCAGAGCCACCTTGCAACCGGAATCACCGAGTGCGTCGAACGTCCAGGTGCCTAGCAGGGTCTTGAACGGACCATCGACGAACTGCATATCGATCCGGGCCGGTCGCAGCGTCGTGTTTCGCGTAGTGAAGCTCTGCGTGATGCCGGCCATGCGCAGGTCCAGCCGCGCGACAAGGCCACCCTCGTGCTGTTCGAGCACATCGGCAGCCGAGCACCAGTCGAAGCGGCTCGGGTATGCTGCGACCGCATTGACCAGGTCGAACATCTGCTCCGGCGTGTGGCGCACGAGTGCGCTGCGGCGAATCTGGATCACTCAGTTCACGCTCTCAAGTTCGAACATCGAAAAGCAACTCCGGCCCACGGGCCGCAAGCACAGGAAAGCGCGGCTCCGGCCGATACTTTAGCGGACATGGCCAAGACCAAAGAAAAGAAGGATGGCGGCACCGGCACCATCACGCTGAATCGGCGTGCCCGCCACGACTATCACATTGACGAGCGCTTCGAGGCCGGCATGGCCTTGCAAGGCTGGGAAGTGAAGAGTATCCGCGCCGGCCGCATCAACATCGGCGATGCGTATGCCGTCGTGCGCAATGGCGAGATTTATCTCACCGGCTCGCAGATCAGCCCACTGATTTCCGCATCCAGCCACGTCGTCGCCGACGACAAGCGCAATCGCAAGCTGCTGCTGCATCGTGCCGAAATCGACAAACTGGTCGGCGCGGTCGAGCGCAAAGGCTACACCATCGTTCCGACCGCTATGTACTGGAAAAAGAATCGCATCAAGATCGAAGTGGGCCTGGCCCGCGGCAAGCAGGAACACGACAAGCGCAATGCCGCCAAGGAACGCGACTGGGGCCGCGAGAAGCAGCAGACCATGCGCGCGCACAACAAGAATGCGTAGTTCAACCCCTACCGTGCTTTTCGCGCGGGAAGCATGCGACCCAGCCGTTGTCGCGCTTCGCTTTTTGTAAATCCGCTGCGGACGGCTCGAATTCCCAGAGCCGAGACACCCCAACAATCTCGTCATTCCTGCGTAGGCAGGGATCCATTTTGATCTTCGTCAAGTCACTGATCGAACAGCAGAATCAAAACGGACCACTGCCTCCGCAGGGGTGACCTAGAATTTTTCCGATCGGCTGAACAATGCCACGTGAAGCTCCGGACAGCGGCGGCGGCGATCACTCATGGAGGTTCACTTTCCTCCGCACCACTACCTTGAATTCCCATCATCCAGCCCGATCTTTCGTGCTCGGTGCCACCAGCGTGGTAGCATCGGCGTCCCCGGGGGTGTCATGGCTTCGACGGGGGTAGTGAGATAGTTTGGTGCATGCCGAGGGGGCGACTTTCCTCGTTAATCCAGTAGCAAACTTTTAGTTGCCAACGACGACAACTACGCTCTCGCCGCTTAAGGCGTAAGCCCCGAACCCACATGTGCTCGTGCTAGTCGGTGTAGGGTCATTATCACGGGATCGCTGGAACCTGCCGCCTGACGGGAACCTGCTAAAACTTTCGGGCTGGTTCACCGGCGTGCTTTGCACATCGTGCTGTCGGTGAATGAGATCCAACGGTGAGCTAAGCATGTAGAACTGGGCGTCAATCGCCTTCGGACGGGGGTTCAACTCCCCCCACCTCCACCATACGAAGCAGTCAGAAAAGGCCGGAAACCGCAATACGGTTTCTGGCCTTTTTTTGTACCCAACTGCGTTCGGGGGCATCTGTCGTAGCCCGGCTGGTGCTGGGAGCGTGTGCAGGACCGACCTGCGAGGAAGAGATGGCGACGCGCCATCAAGTCCTTCGTTTGCTTCAACTAACTGATGCAGCCATGGACGAACGGCCGTCACCTCGAAAGTCGGACATCTGCCGTTCGACTGCTTTCACGATCAGGAATGGCTGGAGCCGGCGCGCTTTCCAGACTGTCACGACTACTCGAGTCATCAACGGCTGCCTCGGCGTGGCCGCGCGACTATCGGAAAAACTCAGTGTGCGTGCTCGCTGTCGGCGCCTGCCTCAAGCGGCCAGTTGGGATCATCGAAAACGCGCGGATAGTCGGCGACGGCTTGACGCATCGTCGCGACCGTCGCGCTATCGGCTGGGTTTTTCTGGAAGGCATGGATGCCGTTCAACAACGGCACCAGCATGCTGTGAAGCGCCGCATCGGCCTCTGGATCCAGTTTGCAGTTGGCAAAAATAGTGTCCGTTGCTTGCTTGATCGTATCGACGCGCTCGACCGCAATCGATTGCGGCATGTGACCCATCTCGTAGTGGGTCAGCTCATCGAGCGCGGCGTGGATGCGCGACATGCCGTCACGTAGCGCTGCATCGGTGGTATGTCGTTGGGCCGGAATGGCTAACGGTGCCGTGGTCGCGGCGTGGCTCTCGTGTTCGTCTTGGCTGTGCTGGGCGGTGGCCGGCAGCGCAGCGCAAAGAAGGGTCGAAAGCAGCAGGTGTGCGAGGTATCCAGGTGTCATCGTGACAAATCCTCTTGAATTTCAATTATGCGGGCAGACAGCTGATGCTAGGGCATGCTTTCGTGCGTGCGCCTGATTCAGAGCAACACTTGGGTAAACCGAATCGTGTCACGCTTCGAAGCTGACGGGATGTCCTCGGGAATCAAGGCACACGTGA
>JBBSLA010000039.1:0-22505 GCA_038255665.1 Lysobacterales bacterium
ATCGTTCCCGTACCAGCGGCTGTGGTGATGGTGGCTTGGGTCGGGCTGCTAAGCCGGACCACGAACGATTCGTTCGGCTCCAATATGGTGTCGCCGAAGATCGGCACCGACACGGTTGCGGTCAGTGCGCCGCCAGCACTGAAACTAACAGTCTGATTGACGATGGCGGTGTAGTCCGATGCCGGATCGGCGATACCGCTGGTCACTGGAGTGACGTCGGTATTGACCTTGACCGTGATGTCGTCCTTGTTGTTCGAGCGTGTGATGGTGAACACCATGTTGCTGGTGCCGCTGTTGCCTTCCGCTTGGCTGGCGGCGGCAATACTCAACGTGGCTGGCGGGAACTTGTAGCTGACGATGCGGCTGCGCCAGTTGAACGTTCCGTCCGCTGCAAGGAATTGGCCGACATACCAGAACGTGCGGTCGTCAACGGGATCGACCTGGATGGTGGAATAGTCGCCCCAGCGGGTCAGCGTGCCAGTTTGCGAACCGGTTCCGGTCACCGCCACCGATTCGGCCTGCAAGGTGTTCAGCGCGTCGCCCGCTTCGCGACCGGCGACGGCGATCGATGGTTTCAGTCCTGCCGTGGCATTGGCGATGCTGTAACCGGCCATCATGTTGCCGGCACCATCCATCGCGATTGACCCCATCCAGCGATCGTCGATGGCGCCCGGATCGTAGGTGCCGTTTTGATGGATGACAGGACGATTGGCGACGACCGGATCGGCAGGATTACCGAGTGGATTGCGGATTTCGTACCAGCGCATCGCTGCACCACGCGCGCCCGCGCCATCGGGATCGACCGAGTGATTGACCACCATGCTTTCGACGCCACGGCGATTGCGATAGGCGAGGCGATACATCAGCCGCGAGCCGAGCGTGTCGAGCTTATTGGTCGTTCCGGGCTGGGCTACACAGGTGCCGCCGGTGCCGTTGCAGGGAAGTTGTGGTGACGGGCAGCGGAAGGTCAATGAACGAGCCGCTGGTGCCGCCAAAACCGTTGTTGATGGTGACTGTGCCGGCGGCGAAGTCGGGTTTCAGTTTCAGAAAGCGCAGCGCCGGCGCAGTTGAAAGTCGCATGAAGATTCCGCCCTGCGTGCTTGTGCTGGGGAGGGTGCTGCCATCGAGGTCGGCCGGGAGGAATGAGGAGCCGCCCGCATAAAACCCGACCGGTGCGCACAGCGTCGTTGCAGTCGGATCGCCCGCCAACATCTTGGCGCGGTCCGATGCACACAAGGCAACGCCGGTATTGCCGCCAGCGGGCGAGCCGCCAAAGATGTTGTATGCCGTGTAGTAACCATCTGGCCAGACGCCCAGTTTTCCGTAATCGTTGAAGCCGCTGGGCGAGGTGGCGCTGAATTGTACGGAATAGCGGTACCAGGTCCCGGTCGGGTCGGGTGTGGTCGATACCGCGAAGCACTGCAGGTAAGGCGCCGTTGGCGCGCTCGTGCCGGCGAAGGCGAACTGGCTCAGTATCCAGCGATTCGCAAGCCGGTCATATTGCAGGACGGGGTCGCCACGATTGGTGGTTTCGCAGACGCCGCCGACACCCACAAACAGCGCGTTGCCATTGGTCGGCGCGACGAGGGTGGCACCCGATTTGTTAAAGACCGCGTACTGCGAATTGACCCAGGCCACGATGTGATTGGGGCCGACTGCCAATGTCATGTCGGGTGGTGCGCCGGTCAGGCTGAAACCGGTAAGGCCGACGCCTGGTCCTTCAAAGCTGACCCCCGCGACCGCCGCGAGAGGCTGCGGCATCGCGGTTTGGACGAGTGGGGTCGGAAGCATTGGTCCCTGGAAGGGAGGCTCGTACGCGTGGAACAACTCATACATTTTCTCTTTGACCATTTGGCCCTTGCCAAATGCGACCGGCACCGGATTGCGGGCCAGTTCCGACAATGGTGGCGACTCGCCGTGAAATGTTGTCGTCGGTTTGTAGGCGGGTTCGACGGGCGGACTGCCTTGCGCGCCTGCGAATGTGGGCAGGCACGTGGCTGCGAGCAACGCAATAAACATTGCAATACTCGTCGTTCGCATGGTGATCACCCCCGAATGGAACCGCGACGGTACTCGTCTGTTCCCGCGCACACAAATGACTTGATCGTTCTGGAGCGCTGCTTGCTCAGGCGGAATGCAGGCTTGAACTGCAAAAATCCAGCCCTAATTTTGACACTCGGCGCCGACACCGACGGGTATGCGCAATCTCAGGAATCGATCCAACCGATGGCTCACCCGTTGACCCAAGCGCCGTGCGCAGTAGATTTGCATCAATCCTATCGCGACGTGCGCGCAGCCACGCTTGCATTGGCCGCGCCGCTTTCGGCTGAAGACCAGTGTGTGCAGTCGATGCCCGATACCAGCCCGACCAAGTGGCACCTCGCGCACACCGCCTGGTTTTTCGAGACGGTGATACTGCTGCGCCACTCGTCGCGCTATCGCGTCTTCGATGCCAGTTTTCAGTACCTGTTCAATTCTTACTACGAGTCGCTTGGCCCGCGCCACGCACGACCGCAACGCGGGTTGGTGACGCGACCGTGCCTCGACCAGGTCCGCGCTTACCGTGCGCATGTCGACCTTGGCATTGAGGGCTTGTTGCGCGAGCTCGGCGACGGATTGAGTGAAGAATGGAACGCCGTCGCCAGCGCCATCACGCTGGGCCTGCAACACGAACAACAGCACCAGGAACTGCTGCTCACCGACATCCTGCACGCGTTCTCGATGAACCCGCTGCTGCCGGCATATCACGATGCCGGCACAGCCGACACGCACCCGCCGTTGGCGAGCCCGGAACTGCATTGGCTGGATCAGGCCGGAGGCATCGTAGAAATCGGCCACGCAGGAAGCGGCTTTGCGTTCGACAACGAAACCCCGCGCCATGAGGCATTGCTGCGTCCGTACGCCATCGCGAACCGATTGGTCACCTGTGGCGATTTCGCGAAGTTCATCGCCGACGGCGGCTATCGTCGTCCCGAGCTTTGGCTCTCCGACGGCTGGGCGATGGTGCAAGCGAAAGACTGGCAACACCCGGCGTACTGGCTGGCGAACGACGATCCACGCCTGCAACTGCTTGGCATCGAAGGCGGCGAGAACCATTGGCACGTATTCGACCTGCATGGCGTGGAACCAATGCATCGTTCCAAGCCAGTCGCTCAACTCAGTTTCTACGAGGCCGCTGCCTATGCGCAGTGGGCTGGCGCGCGATTGCCTACGGAGTTCGAGTGGGAAGCCGCGTATGACACCGCCGGCATCGCGCAGATGACCGGCAAGGTCTGGCAGTGGACGCGGTCATCGTACGATCCGTATCCCGGTTTCGCACCGTTCGAAGGCGTGGCGGCTGAATACAACGGCAAGTTCATGGTTGGCCAACTCGTGCTGCGTGGCAGCAGTATTGCCACGCCAGCGGGGCATTCTCGCCCCAGTTATCGCAATTTTTTTCCGCCGGCGGCACGTTGGCAATTCAGCGGGCTGCGGCTCGCCAAGGACATTTGATGAATGCTTCCCTCGTCCTCCTGAACGTCGATACATCCGGCGCACCCTCGGCGGTGGACAACCCGTTTGATCGCGCCCTGCGCGCAGGCCTGCGTGCCACGCCGAAGTGCGTTTCGCCAAAGTACTTCTACGACGAACGCGGCAGCCGGCTGTTCGACCGGATCTGCGAGCTGCCGGAGTACTACCCGACGCGCACCGAGTTCTCGATTCTCGAAGACAACGCCACTGACATTGCCGCGCAAATCGGCCCGCGCGCCGAGATCATCGAGTTCGGCGCGGGTTCGCTGACCAAGGTGCGCGTTCTGCTGGACGCACTCGACGAACCATTGCGCTTCCTGCCCATCGATATTTCCGGCGAGCATCTGGAAAGCGCCGCGCAGAGCCTGCGTCTGGACTTCCCCGATATCGCCGTCGAGCCGATTGCCGGCGACTACACGCGCAAGCTCGACCTGCCCGACCGCGCGGCGAATGTCGGAAAACGCGTCGGGTTCTTTCCCGGCTCAACGCTGGGCAACTTCAGCCCAGTTGAGGCCTTGGGCTTCCTGACCCGTGCCGCCCAGCTGCTGCGTGGCGGCGGACTTTTGATCGGCGTCGATCTGGTCAAGTCACCTGCCGTTCTACACGCCGCTTACAACGACGCCCAAGGCGTCACGGCGCAGTTCAACCTCAACCTGTTGCGCCGCGCGAATAGCGAACTGGGTGCCGATTTCAAACTCGATGCCTTTGAGCACTACGCGTTCTACAACGCGCCGCTGCAACGCATCGAGATGCACCTGGTCAGTCGCTGCGCCCAAACGGTGACGATCGGCGGTGAGCAGTTCTTCTTCGGTGATGGTGAGACGCTGCACACCGAAAGCTCATACAAGTTCACCATCGACGGTCTCGCCCGACTCGCCGCAGAAGCGGGATTCGGCAAAGGAACCTGCTGGACCGATTCTCAACGACTCTTCAGCGTGCATTGGTTACCGGTGACCTGAACCTTCAAGTGTTGTCGGCGGAGATGGTTTGCATCCGATTGATTGGTCTGGTTTCGCTCATGCGTTGCCGTGGAATCTCCGCAGGAGATTCCAACGATGCCGGAACCACGCAAGCGAGCGAAATCAACTTTCCGCAACGTCCTGGATGCTGTTCCCGCGCCGCCTCCAATCACTGTCGCCGGGACGCGGCGCGGCGGGATCGATCAGGTATTCGATCAGGTCGCGAATCTTCGGCTTGCTGTCGTTGAGAATCACGCTGATCGCGCCAGTCACTTCAAGCACGGCAATATCCACTTGGGCCAGTGCCACCGCACCTGCACCGCGGAGGCTCGCGAACAACTCGCGCTCGGTGGTGCGCTCGATCCTCAACGCCTCGTAATCGATCTCGCCGTCGCAAACCAGGACACGCGGTCGCGATTCCAGGTAGTCGCGCAGCCGCCGCGAGCGGTTGGCGAGGTTCTCCAGCGCAATCGCCAGCACGGTGACGCCGATCAGCACCAGTGACGGCGTAGGCGATCGAAACCTCGGGATACAGCATCACGTCGCCCGCCGCCGAGCCCAACGCAATCATCAGCATCTGCTGCATCGGGCTGAGACTCTGGTGCTCACGCTTGCCCAGCAGCCGCACTACCAGCAATAGCAGCAGGAACAACATCACGATGCGCAGCGGCATCTCGACCAGGTAAAGCGGCGTCGCAAGGCCAAGCAGCAAGTGCTGCCAGTCGAGCGGATCGAAGTTGGTGTCCATATGGAGCAGCCCTACCTCTGCGGAAAGCGCAGATCAGGCGTGATACGCGTTTCCTCCGCAATCGCCAAGTCCGCAGATCGCTTTGGCACAAGGCGACTCGAGCAGACGGGCTTTGGAGACGGAACGAAACCGCACAGTCGCGGCGTAGGGGATGCTGGTGCCGAAGGTGGGACTCGAACCCACACACTATCTCTAGTACTGGATTTTGAGTCCAGCGCGTCTACCATTCCACCACTTCGGCAAGAAGCCCTGCGGGCGGCGTCGGATGACGGCGGCTCGCGGTCGGGCAGTATAGCCAGCCCATGGGGCGGCGGGAAGCTGGATCCAGGGGGGTGTCATGAGGGTTTCCACATCTGTGCGCCATGATTCTGCGCAAGTACACTGCGCGTCCGCGGTTTTGGCCCTGTAGGGAATGCCATGTTCGACAATGGAACGACCTGTACCACCGGTAGTATTACCAACACCTGCGATGAGGCAGCGCGCCTCGCGTCGCTGGAAGCGTGCCAGGTGCTGGATACGCCAGACGAGCCGATCTATGACGCGCTGACCGAGCTGGCCAGGACGATCTGCGGTACCTCGATCGGAATCGTCAGCCTTGTCGACCGCGACCGCCTGTGGTTCAAGTCGCGCTCGGGCGTCGATGCGCGCGAGATACCACGCCGGGGTTCATTCTGTTCGAGCGCGGTGCAGGAACCGGGGTTGTTCCAGGTGCCCAACGCGCTCAACGATTCGCGATTCCGGGACAACGTGCTGGTCACCGGCCCCTTGGCGATCCGGTTTTATTGCGGTGTCCCCTTGCTTGATTCGGACGGACGCGCGCTCGGCATGCTCTGCGTGCTGGATCGCCAGCCACGGCGATTGAGCGACGTACAGTGCAGCGCACTTGGGCAACTGGCATCCGTGGTGATGTACCTGTTGGAGAACCGTCGCAACGATCCCCAACTGCTTCATCTTGGCGTCGTTCTCGAGCGCACCCGGGCGAGAATCAGCAGCTGACTGTGGCGAAGCGTCCCCGTCCACCACCGCGACGACCGCTGTTACGTCAGCGCCGCCGCCTGTTCGGGCTGCGTTGAAGCCACAGCGTCTGCTTCAAACGGCAACTGTTGCAAACGATCGAGCAGCGCGGCGAGGGTAACCAGGTCCTGATCGTTATGAGCAATCACGCGGCCAAGGTTGGTCGCGCTGTGACCGCGAAGATAAGCAAGCCACGCCGCCGGCGCTTCCGAGCCCGGCAGGTCGTCGTCGCGGACGATGCCGAGCAGGTTGCGCTCGATGGTCGCGAGGCGGCAATTCTCCCAGACACCGCGCCAGGCACGACGCGTGGGATAAAGCAGGTCGACGTGGTCACGATCCGCGAACGGGCACGGCAAGCGGTTCAAGCGATAGCGGCCTTTCAACAGTGGCGCGTCGTAACTGCGGCCGTTATAGGAAATGAATACCGAATCCGCGGCCAGCCAGCTTGCGAAGATGCGCAGCATCGCCGCTTCGCCCGCAATCGTGGTCAGGTAGAGCTGGCGTACCAGCAGACTCACTCCGCGCCATTGCAAGACGCCGATCATGAAAGCACGGGTACCGACGCCGCCGGCGAGTCCGGTGGTTTCAGTATCGAAACAAACCAGTCGTTCGCGGGCGACATGGCGTAGCTCGCCCCACGGCATCCATGCATCGTCGGTCTCCGCGCAATCGATACTGCGTTCCACCAGATATACACCCGGTGCGACTTCCGTTCCCGCAGGGGCGACCAGTGGCTGCGCACGACGACGTTCGCGACCCTGCACCAAGCTGCGCAACCGCTGACCAATATGGTCCGTCGCCACGATAATTGGTTTCGTCGCGCCACCGCCGGCCTGTTCCTGCAACGCACGCAGCTTGCTTGCGAGTGCGCTCATGCGAGCAGGTCGAGCACGGCGAGCGCGAGCCCACGCGGCGAACGGCGCTCTTCATCACTTGCGAGGATTGGCCCGACGCAGGCGGGGCAGCCGGCGTTGCATTCGCAGCGGGCAACCAGTTCGCGCGCATCGGTGACCAGTTGCGCGGCGCGCAGGAACAAGGGCTCGCTGAGCCCGATGCCGCCGGGATGGTTGTCGTAAAGATGCACGGTCGGGTTGAACGTCGCAGCGTCTTCATCTGCTGCATTCTCGCCGGCCAACCATTGGCCGCGCCCTCGCTGGTCGTATCCTGACGAACTCGCGGTTTCACCGGAACCCACTGCCTTCTGCAGGTCGCGGCCTTCCGCCATCACGCTCACTTGCGCGACCGTGTGCAGCGCGTACGCGGCGCCAAGAAAACCATCGAGCGCATCCTGTTTCGACGTAAAGGCTTCGGCCAAGGCCTGTTGGCCCAGTTGCCACCAGACCGCGGTTGTTTGCAGTTCCTGGTCGGGCAGGGTGACCGGTCCGTAGCCGATGTTTTCGTGGGTGTAGAAGCGGATTTTCTTGTAACCCGAGACGCGCCGGACCACGTGGACCTCGCCGTGATGGCAAGTGCCCTTGCCGGCGTTGCTGCCATCGAAGCGTTCCAGCACTTTCAGTTTTGTGTAGTCGATCGAGTCTGTGTAGTAGTCAACCGCGGTGCGGCTGACGAAGGCCTTGCGGCCGACCCAGTCGAGTTTTTCCACCTGGAACGGTTGCGACTGCACCATGTAGATCGCGCCCTCGTACAGGGTGAGTGCGGCCGATGAGTAATCGACCTCGGCAATGATCACCTGCTTGCCATCGCTGCGATCGACGACGACGAAATTGCCGTCCGCCACCGAGCGCAAGCTCACGGCTTGCGCCGGATAGCTGTCGGCGATCCAGTCCCATCGATCGCCTTCGCGATGCAGGACGCCTGATTCGGCGAGCACGTCGAGGAAATCATCGGCGACCGTTTCGCCGAACACCTCGCCAGCGGAAAAAGGCAATTCGAAAGCGGCGCAGCGGATGTGATCAAGCAGGATCAGCAACTGGTCCGGTGCGATGCGTGCAGTTTCCGGTGGCGCGTTCTGGAAGAACTCGGGATGGCGCACCACGTACTGATCCAGCGCATTGCTCGACGCGATCATCACGCCCAGCGAAGGTTGCTGGCGACGACCGGCGCGGCCCAGCCGTTGCCAGGTTGCTGCGATGGAACCGGGGTAGCCGTTGAGGATCGCGACATCGAGCGAACCGATATCGACGCCGAGTTCCAGCGCCGACGTGCTGACCACACCATCGATGTCGCCGCTACGCAGCGCGCGTTCGGTCTCGCGGCGCTCGGTCGGAAGGTAGCCGCCGCGATAGGCGCGGATGCGCTCGGGCTTGCGCGGATCGTGGTCGAACACGTCTTTCAAATACTTGGTGATCACCTCGACCATCAATCGCGATTGCGCGAACACGATGGTTTTCAGTTTCGAACGGATCGCGTGGCGCGCCAGTCGCGTCGCCTGCGAGCGCGACGAGGCGCGAATGCCGAGGTCGGGATTGATCACCGGCGGATTCCACAGCAGCACGTGGCGCTCGCCACTGGCCGCGCCGCTGCGCGTGACCGCCTGCACGGGCGCGCCGATCAGCGCTTCGGCGTGTTCCTTCGGATTGCCGATCGTCGCCGAGCAAAGAATGAACTGCGGCGTGACGCCGTAAAACGCGCAGATTCGCTTCAGCCGGCGCAACACGTTGGCGAGGTGCGATCCGAACACGCCGCGATAGGTATGCACCTCGTCGATGACGATATAGCGCAAGCCTTCGAAGAACTGCGCCCATTTGGTGTGATGCGGCAGGATCGCCTGGTGGACCATGTCGGGATTGCTGACCACGATGTCGCCATGCACGCGGATCGCCTGACGCGCGTCGTTCGGCGTGTCGCCATCGAAGGTGTAGGCGCGCACGCCAAGGTCGCCGGCGCGATTGAGTTCGAGCAGTTCCGCAACCTGGTCCTGCGCCAACGCCTTGGTCGGGAACAGGTACAGCGCCTTTGCCCTTGACTGCCGTACCGCTTCGACCACCGGCAAGTTGTAGCAAAGTGATTTGCCGCTTGCGGTCGGTGTTACGACGACGGTGTTGTGGCCGGCTGCGAGCGCATCCCAGGCTTCGCGCTGGTGCGAATAAAGCTGGGTGATGCCACGCGCCGCGAGCGCCTCGATCAATGGCTCGGACATGCCCGGCGGAAACGGCGCAAATCGCGCGGCGACTGCGGGCAACTTGAAGTAGCCGGTAATGCGCTCGCGATAGCGTTCGGTCAATTTTCCGACCAGGCCATCGGTGCTGCTGGCGCCGAGATCGGAACGCTGTGCCGTGGTCAGGGCGGTCTGGGCAAGCATGGCGGCACTCCGTTCGCAGGAAGGCCCTGCGAAATAGCCCGGCGCCGTCTCACTGGATGAGAATGCGGCTACACGCTCACCCTTCGGCAGCGTGCGTTCGAGTCAGTAAGTGCGATCCAGCGACAACTGGCGCTCGTCGCGGCTGTACCAGCCACCGTCCTCGGCGCGGAACACTGAGCACGCCGTCATCGGTCCGCGATAGATGTGCAGGGTCACGGTGACATCGGTTTCGCTGGGATTGCGGATGGTGTGGTACTCGTGCGGCGGGATCAGGCTGCCGGCAGATCCGGGACCGGCCCGGGTCAAGCCACGCGATTCGAATCGGAAGCGGTCGTCCTTTTGTTCGACCAGTTCATAAGGAACCACTTCGATCTCGCCGTGCCAAACGCCTTCCACGCACCACATTCCATCGTGATCGTGGATGGCAGTGCCTTGGCCCGGCCCCCAGGTCATCGCGATCACGCAGTAACCGTGTTCAGCGCTGCGATACAGCTCGCGCCGCGCGTAACGATCGGGTTCGGCTTCGAACACGCACTCGGGCAGGCGAATTTCCGGGTCGCGAATCAACTTGCACAGGGAAGTGCACAACTGCCGGGTGATGGCGTTGGTGCAATCGCAACAGACGGCGGCATCCAGCGCGGCGACCAGGCGCGGGGCACCCGGGAATTCGACGGCTAACATCGTTGACTCCAAAACGCGCGACAGCTGCCATCATAACGCGGCTGTCGCTGCGGGCCGGAGTCAGGCTTTCTTCCCGCTGGTCAGGCGCAACGGCTGGCCATCCGGCAAGCGCACGTCCAGTTCGCGCTCCAGCCGTTGCAGGTTGCGAAACTTCGGGCACATCGCCTCGGCACGTTGCTCCAGTGCTGCGCTGCGCTTTTCGGCGATCTTCTCGACTTTCTTGTCGATGCCGTCGGCACGAGCTTCCAAAGCAGCCGCCGCTTTCCCGTCGCCGCTGAACGCGACCTTGAGCGCTTGCGAGGTGATGTTGCCGACCAGGTTACCAATCAATGCGGCGACCGTTTTTCCAACGAACGCTCCGACTTCAACTTCGCTGATGGTGTCGGTGCTTGCGATGTGCGCGTCCAGCTCCGCCGCACTGCGCTGGATCTTGATCGCGCTTTCACGTGCTTGTTCCGGGCTTTCGGCAAAACCGGCGCTGACTTCGGTGACCGCTTCAAGCGCAATCGCGATGGCCTCGCGGGCGATCGCCTTGATGTCAGGTTCCAGATCGCGCACGCCGTGCTCGATGCCGAGTACGCGTTCGCGATCTGCGCCCGACAGTTCCAATGCAACGTCGTCGGCAACCAGGGTTCCGTTTGAAATCACCAGCTTCGCCGGCGCGCCGTCTTTCTTGGTCAGGACCAAACGATCAGGTTCGATCTTCAGCGAGTAGTCGCTGTGGATATCGCAGTCGTCGGTGCTGAAGTTGACGGCGGCAAAACTCGGAGCGGCGATTGAAAACAGCAGAGCAAGCAAGACGCGTTGGATGGGCAGGGACATCGGCATCTCCAGGAGTGGTCCCGTATGGATGCCGCGCGGTCGCCGAGGGTTTAGACCGGTCACGCGCTCGCTATCAATCTTTCTGGCGTTCGCGACGGGAGCGGCACAGGAAGCAGAAGGGCGAATGCATCCACCGATCGGATGTGTCGACATGGGCTGCAGGCGACCTGATTATGATCGACGTCATTATCGAATCTGTCGGGTAACGGATTTTATGATATTAAATATGAGCGATTGTCATGGATTATGTTGCGACGATTCCCGACGGAAGACGCAATCTGATCATCGGGCCGTTGAGGAAGCGCGAGTGGATGTTTCGGACACAACAGGCGAGTACGCCACCTGCGCCATCGAGGCGACGAAAGCCACGCCAGATAAGCCCTGCCGGGCCTATCACCAATAGGGCTCGAGGCCGTTGGCGAAGCTGGAGTGCTCGTCGGGAGGATCGCGTCCCGCCGATTGTAAAACTGTGACACTGGTCGTCATTGAATGAATGCAGCCGTCACTGTTTCACTGTCGACCACGTCACGTATAGAGACTTCCATTTCGAACGTGTTGGAATCCGCGACGGGCTTCTCATTCAGTCCACGGCCAAATTCATAACTTGATCGCCGTCAGCACACCTCGTGCTTCACGGGCCCCCGATCATGAACTTCGTCTCATTCCGCCGCTCCGCTCTCCTGGTTCTCGCCACCAGTCTTTTCGCTTCAAGCGGCGTTGCCCTGGCGCAGTTCGATTCGTTGTACTCAGGTGGCTTCGACAGCCGCTTCGCGCCGATCACAAGCGGCCCATGCCAGAACTTCTACGGTTCGGACTTCGAACTGGCCGAGGGGCGTTCCCCCGTACAGGCGACACCCGGCCCGCGGCCAGAGAAAGGCGCCGTGACCACCGAACCGACATTCGGCACCTGCATGGTGCGCTCGACCAACCATCGCGCCGAATACCCGCAAGCCGCATTCCTGCGCAACGACTACTCGCGCCGCCAGGCCTTCAATGCCGACCAGACCCGCATGTTCGTGTTTGGCTCGAACGGCTACTGGCACCTCTACGACGCCAACACGCTGGCCTACATCAAGCCGCTGACCGGTCTGGCCGGCGATGCCGAGCCGCAGTGGCATCCGACCGATCCGGACTTCCTCTACTACGTGCCGATCAACGGCGGCACCCAGTTGCTGAAGCTGGACGTACGCACCAACACGTCCAGCGTCGTCGCCGACTTCGCCGGCAAGTTGCCGTCGTGGGGCAGCAGCGCCGCGCACATCTGGACCAAGTCGGAGGGCTCGCCTTCGGCCGACGCGCGTTACTGGGGCTTCCAGGTCGAGAACGGTGGATTTTCAATGCTCGGCTACATGGTCTGGGACCTGGTCGAAAATCGTCTGGTCGGTTCGCGCGCCACCAACGTACGCCCAGACCACGTCAGCATGACGCCGTCGGGTCGCTGGTTCGTGTCGTCCGGTTGGGAAGGCACCTGGGCGTGGTCGCCCGACTTCAGCCAGAAGAAAAAGCTGCATGGCAGCACCGAGCATTCGGACATCGCAATCGGCGAGAACGGCAACGACATGTTCGTGTCGATCGACTACCAGAGTGCCGCTGGCGACGTTTACTTCACCGACATCGACGCCTGCCCGGCGGTCGCAGCGAGCGCCACCAGCGCGCCGATCTGCCCACGCACCGTGTTGTTCAGCACCTATGTCAGCGGCAGCACCACGGCCTTGCATATTTCCGGCAAGTCGTATGGCAAGCCGGGTTGGGTGGTCATCTCGCCATACGGCACGCAGCCGACCAGCAGCGGTGCCTACCCGTGGTATGCCGACAAGGTGTTCGCGATGTCGCTGTCGGAAACCGCCAAGGTCTACCAGATCGCCGAGCACCACAGTGTCTGGGACCCGTCCACCACGTCGTACTGGTTCGAACCGCAGGCGACCGTCAGCCGCGACCTGACCCGCGTGTTCTACAACTCCAGTTGGAGCAGCCATGACGAGCGCGATATCGAAGCGTTCCTGGTGCAGTTGCCGCGCGGCTTGATTGGCAACGGCTCGGCGACCCCGCCACCGCCGCCGCCGCCGCCACCGCCACCGCCACCGCCACCGCCACCGCCACCGCCACCGCCACCGCCACCGCCACCGCCGTCAGGCCAGGCCGGTCCGTGCGCCAGCTTCTACTCGACCAGCTTCAATCTGGCCGAAGGTCGTGACTCACTGTCGGTGCCCGCTGCACCTCGTCCCGCCAAGGGCACTCTGGTCAGCGAGCCGCGCTACGGCACCTGCCTGACCCGCGCCAGCGATCGCCGCGCCGAGTTCCCGTCTGCCTCACTGATGCGCAACGACTACTCGCGTCGCCAGGCATTCAATGCCGACAACTCGCGCTACATCGTTTTCAGTTCGAACGGCTGGTGGCATCTTTACAACGCCAACACGATGGCGTACATCAGCCGCCTGACCGGGCCGACCGGCGATGC
Organism: Lysobacterales bacterium; assembly: GCA_038255665.1. Classification (GTDB taxonomy): domain Bacteria; phylum Pseudomonadota; class Gammaproteobacteria; order Xanthomonadales; family Rhodanobacteraceae; genus Dokdonella. The sequence goes on from JBBSLA010000039.1 coordinate 13,455, forward strand.
GGAACCGCAGTGGCATCCGACCAATCCGAGCATCCTCTACTACCTGCCGCCATACGGTGGTACCAAGCTCTTCCAGGTTGACGTGACCACTGGCGTGTCGACGGTTGCCGCCGATTTCGCCGGCAAGCTGCCCGCCTGGGGCGCGACCGCCGCGCACATCTGGACCAAGGCGGAAGGATCACCGTCGGCCGATGGCCGCTACTGGGGTTTCCAGGTTGAAGACGGTGGCTACAACGCGCTGGGCTTCATGGTCTACGACCTGGTCGAGAACCGCGTTGTAGGTTCTCGCCCGGTCAGCACCCGTCCCGACCACGTCAGTATGACGCCATCGGGCCGCTGGTTCGTCGCTTCCGGTTACGAAGGCACCTGGGCTTGGTCGCCGGACTTCAGCCAGAAGAAGAAGCTGCACCATACGACCGAGCATTCGGATATCGCAGTGGGCGCCAATGGCCACGACATGTACGTCGCCATCGACTATCAGACCAATGCCGGCGACGTGTTCTTCGTCGATGTGGACAACTGCCCGGCGGTCGCTGCGAACGCCAATGCCGCGACCACGCCGGAGTGCCCGCGCACCGTACTGTTCACCACTTACACCAGCGGCAGCGCAACGGCGTTGCACGTTTCCGGCAAGGGCTATAACAAGCCGGGTTGGGTGGTGTTCTCCACCTACGGCACCGGCCTGACCAATGCCGGCCAGATGCCCTGGTACGGCAACAAGGTGTTCGCGATGGAACTGTCGGCCACCCCGCGTACCTATTCGCTGGTGCACCACCACAGCATCTGGGACCCGGCCACCACCTCGTACTGGTTCGAACCGCATGCCACGGTCAGCCGCGACTTCACCCGCGTGATGTTCAACTCGAGCTGGGACAGCCATTCCGAAACCGACATCGATGCCTACATGGTGCAGATCCCAGCCAACGCGCTTCCGTAGTCAGTCTTGTGTCGACATGTAGGGATGCTCTGATCAACCCCGCGCAGGCGTCACCGATCTGTCTGCTCGCAGATCAAGGCGCGTCGCCGAAGGCAGACTGGCCGTCTGACTAGGCGGCGCAACGCAGATTTGCGAGCAGATAGATCGGCCCCAACCAATGATTTCAAATGACGGAGTGATGCCCGAAAGGCCCTCAGGTCGACGCGCGCGGCTCGTCCAGGCGGCCAGAATGCATTTCGCCAGGCATCCCGATCTGAGAACCTTTCGGACATCATGACGTCTGCGTGGGGTTGGTCAGAGCATCCCAAAGGGACGCGAGCCGGCGATCCATTGAATGAAATGGGTTCAATTTTCGTATCGGCGGCATCATGATGGCCCACCCCAGCCCTCCGGATGCCTGCCAATGCATTCTCTCTACTTTGGCTTGCTCCTGATTGCAGCCAGTACCGATGCACTCGCGGTCAAGCCCGAAGCACCAATTACTACTGTCGCCGAGCAATCCGGATTCGTTCGTACCGGCCGTTATCCTGAGGTGGAGGCGCTTTGCCGCGATTTCGCAGAGCGCTACCGCGATGCAGTCAACTGCATTCGCTTCGGAGTCACGCCGGAAGGGCGTCCAATGCAGGCTCTGGTGATATCGCGCAGCGGAGCGCTGACGGCGTCTGCGGCGAAGTCGGCCAAGCTCCCGGTAATACTGATCCAGGGCGGCATTCATGCCGGTGAGATCGATGGCAAGGATGCGGGCTTTCTGGCCATCCGTGAGCTGCTCGACGGCAAGGTCGGCAAGGACGACCTCGACAAACAGGTTGTCGTCTTCGTCCCTGTGTTCAACATCGATGGACACGAGCGCTTCGGTCGCTGGAACCGTCCCAATCAGCGCGGCCCTGAAGAGATGGGCTGGCGCACGACAGCACAGAACTTGAACCTCAATCGTGACTACGTGAAAGCCGACGCGCCGGAAATGCGCGCAATGTTGGCGCTGGTCAACCAGTGGGACCCGATTGTCTACGCCGATCTGCATGTCACCGACGGCGCCCAGTTCGAGCATGACGTTTCAATACAGATCGAACCCTTGCACGCGGGTGACAGCGAGATGCGCAGCGCGGGCAAGGCGTTGTCGGGCGCACTGCTGGAGGCAATGAAGGCACAAGGCTCGTTGCCGTTGCCGTTCTATCCATCGTTCGAGAAACTGGATGATCCCGCTTCCGGCATCGAGGACTGGGTCGCGCAACCGCGTTTCTCGCACGGCTATTTCCAGCTACGCAATCGGTTTGGCATGCTGGTTGAAACCCATTCGTGGAAGAACTACAAGACACGCGTGCGAATCACTCGCAACGTCATCGTCAACCTGATCGCTGAAACGGCGAAGCACGGTACGGCGTGGTTGCAGGCCGCCGATGCCGCAGACCAGCGCAGTTCTGCACTGGCGGGTAGCGATGTAACGCTGGACTGGAAAGCCGGCCCAGCCGCGCGCATGGTCGACTTCCGGGGTTACGCCTATACCCGAACACCCTCGGAAGTATCCGGCAGCCTGGTGACCCGCTACGACGAGAGCAAACCACAGGTCTGGAAGATGCCGCTGCGCGACGACATCGTGCCGGACCTGGTAGTAAAGGCACCGATCGCCGGCTACCTGGTTCCGGTGGCGTATGCCTCACAGGTGGCTGCATTGCTGGACACTCATGGCATCCGCTATCAGCGAAAGGAGGCCCCCAGCCTGGCACTGGCGGTTCAAGTTTTCCGTGCCAGCGGCGTTGAGCTGAGCGCGGATTCGGTGGAGGGGCATCAACGCGCGACGATCAAGGGTGAGTGGACCGAGGAATCTCGAAATGTTCCGGCAGGTTCCCTGTTTGTTCCGATTGCCCAGCCGAAATCGCGCTTGTTGATGACCATTCTGGAGCCGCAGGCTTCCGATTCCATGGCCGCATGGGGAATGTTCAACAATGCGTTCGAGGTGAAGGAATACATGGAGCCGTATGTCGCCGAGGACGTGGCGCGCGAGCAATTGAAGGATCCCGCGATTGCTGCCGAGTTTGCGACCAGATTGGCCAACGACCCCGAGTTCGCCAAAAGTCCGGACAAGCGCTTGGAGTTCTTCGCCCGGCGTCATTCCAGTTGGGATGAACGCTACCAGCTCTATCCGGTCTATCGCGTCGCCTAGCCGTGAGGCATCGCTTAAACTGCGTCGTCACCTTTCCTGTCCTCTGCCATGACCGACGAAATCAGCCACGGCGACCTCAGCCACTCCAGCTCGGTCGCCCAACTCGGTGTCGATGCGAGTGACCTGCATGGCTCGCTGACCGGCTTCCTCTGCGCAGGCGGTAAGACCACGCCAACACGCTGGCTGGTGGCCCTGGAACTGGACGACGAACAGGTGGGTGCCGAATCCGATGTGTTCGAGCAGTTGCATGCCGACATCGCCGCTTCACTGGATGACCCCGGCCTCGGCTTCGAGCCCCTGTTGCCATCCGATAGCGCAGCGCTGGAGCAACGTGCCGATGCACTGGTCGCGTGGTGCCGTGGATTCCTGGGTGGCATCGGCCTGGCCGACGCCGCCGACCGCGTCGCCTCGCTCGATGACGACAGCCAGGAAATGTTGCGCGACCTCGGTCAGATCGCTGCGTCGCGGCTCGAATTCGGTGGTGGCGAGGAAGACGAGCAATCGCTGGCCGAGCTGGTCGAGTACATTCGCGTCGCGGTACTGACCCTGCACGCCGATTTCAACGGCGGCGCAAAGCGGACCGTGCACTGATGATCGAGCGCAAGGAGTTCAAGCGTCGCCGTCGCCAGTTGATGCGGATGGCCGACGAAGACGCCATCGTGATCGTGCCCGCCGCGCCAGAACGCATCCGCAACAACGACTCGCACTATCCGTATCGACAGGACAGTGACTTTCATTACCTGACCGGTTTTGGCGAACCCGATGCTGTTTTGGTGCTGATCCCCGGTCGCAGCGCCGGCGCGGAAATCCTGTTCTGCCGCGAACGCCATCCCGAGCGCGAGCAATGGGACGGCCCGCGTGTTGGGCCGGACGGTGCGGTCGAGGACTACGCACTCGACGATGCCTTTCCGATCGAGGATATCGACGAAATCCTGCCGGGAATGATCGAGGGCAGAGGTCGCGTCTATTACCACTTCGGTCGCGATACCGATTTCGATCTGCGCATCATCGCCTGGGTCAATCGCGTTCGCGGCGAAGTGAAGATGGGTGCTCGCGCACCGCACGAATTCGTCGCGCTTTCGCACCTGCTGCACGACCTTCGCCTGTACAAGTCGCCAGCGGAACTCAAATTGATGCGTCGTTCCGCCGAGATCGCAGCCGAAGCGCATTGCCGCGCGATGCAGGCAACAAACGCCGGTATGCACGAGCACGCCGTCGAAGCGGAACTGCTGCACACCTTTCGCCGCCACGGCGCGGTGGCCAGTTACGAGCCGATTGTTGGCGGCGGAGCCAATGCCTGCGTGCTGCACTATCGCGCCAACAATGCCCTGTTGAACGATGGCGACTTGTTGCTCATCGATGCCGGCGCTGAGTACCACGGCTACGCGTCGGACATCACCCGCACGTTTCCTGTCAATGGTCACTACACCAAGGCGCAGCGAGAGATTTACGAGATCGTCCTGGCAGCCCAGGAGGCAGCAATCGATCAGGTTCGACCGGGCCGGGCGTTCAACGCCTATCACGACGCGGCGGTGCGGGTGATCTCGCAAGGCTTGCTCGACCTTGGCCTGCTCGAAGGCGATCTCGACGAAGTGATCGAATCCGGCGCCTTCCGCAAGTTCTACATGCACAAGACCGGACACTGGCTGGGCCTGGACGTGCATGACGTCGGCGACTACCGCGTCGGCGATGATTTCCGCGAACTTGAAGCCGGCATGGTGCTGACGGTCGAACCCGGCATTTACATCGCCCCGAAACTGGAAGGCGTCCCGAGTGAGTACTTGGGAATCGGCGTGCGTATCGAGGACGATGTTGTCGTGACCAAGTCGGCACCCGACGTGCTGACCAATGGCGTACCGCGCGGCGCGTCCGCCATCGAAGCGCTGATGGGAGCTCGCTGAGTCCTCAACGCTGCGCTCGGCTCGGTTGCTATCGCCCCTCATTCTCGTCATCCCCGCGTAGGCGGGGACCCATTTTGATTTGGCTTCTGGAGCTATCGCCAGATTTGTAAAGCGTTTCTCTCGCCGGCCGGCGAGCGAGCCACCTTTCTGCTCGCACAGAAACGTGGCCCAAAGATGCGCCCGTGGCGGGTCGGTCGTGCGAAGAAGCCGCACGACTACGCAAGCTGGCTACGGGGTTCGCTGAAGGCGCATCCCTGCACCTGCAGCGAACTGGCCGAATCCATTCGGCCACCCTGCGGGCGCTTCCTCCGCCAGCTCGCCTCCCCGAATCGGGAGACAGGTCAAAAGCGAAAAGCAGCACAGCGCAGCTGCGCTGTGCTTTTGATCCACCCGCCCGTTCCTGTCGGCAAGTGCTGGACGGATCAGCCGCTTGCGGGCCACGCGCGGGCTCGCGGGGCTTCGGCTGCGGCACAGGATGTGCCTTCAGCCGAACCCGGCCAGTGCTTGCGCAGTCGTGCGGCTTCACCGTACGACCGACAGGCCATCGGGCCGCATCTTTTGGTGACTTTTCTCTGCGCGAGAAAAGTTACTGGGTCGGCGGCAGCCGAACCATACGCTTAACACACTTGGCGACAGCCAACAACGAGAACGAAGCGGCGGGCGAAAGCCCGGCGAAACGCTTCAACAGCCTGGCGAGAGCCGACAAAAAGAACGCGGTGCCTGAAGCTGGATCAAAATGGCTGACTCGCGAAGTCCTTCGCTCGCCCTTCGGGCCATCCGCGACGCGGATGTTCGCTTCGGCATCCTGCCTTCGCAGTCCCGCTTTCGCGGGGATGACGAAGTGTCAGATGTGAGAGCAGGGCGAACCTTCGCGCCAACCATTCTCCGCGAAGCGAGGCGAACGATGCGCTGCCATGCGCCACATGGCAGGCCAACCGTGCAGCCGTTACGATGCCGGCGATGAATGCCGCAATCGAACCGTCCGCGCCGTTGCTTGAAGCGCGGGGCCTCGCCTACTCGCGCAATGACGAGCCGATCTTCGGACCGCTGGACTTTGCGTTGCGTCCCGGCGAGGTAGTGTTGGTTGAGGGCGACAACGGCAGCGGCAAGACGACCTTGTTGCGCGTGCTGTCGGGTCTGTTGGAACCTAGCGAAGGCAGCATCGAGTTGAGTGGCGAAGCGCTGACGGTGGCGCGGTTGTCGCGCCAGGTTGCCTTGCTCGGTCACCAGCCGGGGATGAAGCTGGATCTGACTGCGACGGAGAACCTGCGTTTCGCGATCGGCCTGTTCGGACAGAAAGACCGTTCAAGCGTCGACGACGCGCTCGCCAATGTCGGCTTGCGCGGCTATGAGGACGTGCCGATCCGCCAACTGTCCGCCGGCCAGAAAAAGCGTGTCGCTCTGGCGCGGTTGCTGCTGATTCCGGCAGCGCTGTGGCTGCTCGACGAACCGTTCGCGAATCTTGATCGAGGAGGTATTGAACTGGTCAATCACCTGCTCGATGCACATGTCGCCCATGGCGGTGCGGCGCTGGTAACGTCGCACGGAGCCTATGCATTCACGTCGGGCAACTCGCGACGTTTACCGATTCGGCCTGCCGCATGACGACCGCTACGTCAGGCTCTGCGTGTGCCGCTGTCTTTCGGCGTGATCTGCTGCTGGTCTGGCGGCGTCGTGGCGATGCGCTCAATCCAGTGCTGTTCGCGCTGATGGTGATTGCGCTGTTTCCATTTGCGCTGGGTCCCGAGCCTGCGCAGTTGTCGCGGATTGCCGCAGGCATCGTGCTGGTCGCGATCCTGCTTGCCGGCTTGCTGGCGCTGGATACGCTGTTCCGCGCCGACTACGAAGACGGCACGCTGGAGCAACTGGTGTTGTCGCCGCATCCGCTGTCCTTGCTGCTGGCCTGCAAGATCGCGGTGCACTGGCTCACTACTGCCCTTCCGCTGATCGTCGCCGCGCCATTGCTCGCGGAAATGCTGCATCTGCCGCGTCATGTACTGCCGGTCCTGATCGCGGTGCTGGCGCTGGGCACGCCGCTGCTGAGTCTTATTGGCGCAGTCTGCGTCGCGTTGACGGTCGGCATGCGACGCTCTGGTATGCTGCTGGCGCTGTTGATTTTGCCGCTTTACGTGCCGGTTTTGATCTTCGCGGCCGGTGCCTGCAACGCGGCGGCGATTGGACTTCCGTTCGCCAGTCCGCTGCTCTGGTTGGGTGCTGCGTTAGCCCTTTCCCTGGTACTCGCACCAATGGCTTGCGCGGCCGCCCTGCGCATTTCGCTGTCCTGATCGCCATGAACAAACTGACCTTGTGGTTCCACCAATTCGGATCGCCGCCGACGTTCTACCGCGTCGCCGGTTTGCTGATGCCGTGGTGCTATGGCGTCGGCTTGCTGCTCGGTGCGATCTCGCTCTACGGTGGACTGGTGCTGGCACCGGCCGACTACCAGCAAGGCGATGCATTCCGAATCATCTTCATCCATGTGCCGACCGCGTGGATGAGCTTGTTCATCTATTTCTTCATGGCCGTGAACGCGTTCATCGCGCTGGTCTGGCGGATCAAGATTTCCGAAACGCTGGCGATGGCCAGCGCGCCCATCGGCGCTGCATTCACCTTCATCTGCCTGGTCACCGGCTCGTTCTGGGGCAAGCCGATGTGGGGCACCTGGTGGACCTGGGATGCACGACTGACGTCGGAACTGGTGCTGCTATTCCTATATCTTGGCGTAATCGGTTTGAACAATGCGATTGAAGACCGTCGCCAGGCCGCACGGGCCGCGTCGTTTCTTGCCCTGATTGGCGTGGTCAACGTGCCGATCGTGCATTTCTCCGTGAACTGGTGGAACACCTTGCATCAGGGCTCAACCGTACGATTGATGGGTCCATCGGCGATCACCACCGACATGCTGTGGCCCTTGTTGACGATGATGGTCGCCACCAAGTTGTGGTTCTTCGGCAGCCTGTTTTCGCGTTCGCGACTGGCGGTGCTGGAATTGGAGAGCGGCAAGGACTGGGTGCGTCGCATCGCGCTGGATGCAGCCAAGCCATGAACCCAACGGAGCCTTCGACGATGTCTGATTTTTTCGCGATGGGTGGCTATGGTTTTTACGTCTGGACCAGCTATGCCGTGTTCCTGATCGTGTTGCTGATCGATGCGCTCGCGCCGGTATTGCGCCGTCGCCGCGTGCTCGCTTCACTGCGCGGACGCTATCGACGTGAAATCGGACGCGGGAGTCGCGCATGACGCCGACCCGCAAGCGTCGCCTGATTGCCGTCGGCCTGATCCTGCTCGCCGTCGGCATTGCGACCACGCTGACCGTATTCGCGTTGCAGCAAAACATGAACTACCTGCTCACGCCCGTGCAGGTGAAGGCTGGCGAAGCCGAGCGCTACAACACGTTTCGCCTCGGCGGCATGGTCAAGACCGGTTCGATCCAGCGCAGCAAGGATTCGCTCGAAGTCGGCTTCACCGTGATCGATGGCGATGCCGAGTTGCCCGTTCACTACACCGGCATCCTCCCTGACCTGTTCCGCGAGAACCAGGCCGTCATCGCCACCGGCAGCTTGCGAGACGGCGTGTTCGTGTCGACGGAAGTCCTCGCCAAGCACGACGAAAACTACATGCCCAAGGAACTGGCGAACGCCATGGGCAAGGCACACACCAAGCACGATGTCGAAGTGCCGGCGAATTCGGCTGCCCCGCAACCTTGATCGCTGCACTGGCTTTTTCGCGCTGACGCGCGGTCTCCCCCTTCTCCCCTCGGGACTGTCCGCCCTTGCGTCGTCGCTCGCATTGGGCTTTCGCCAGACGGGTCAAGCGTTTCGGCGGGCTGCCGCTTCGCTCTGTTCGGCCGTCGCCAATCTGGTCAAGTGTTTCTTGCGCCTGCCTGCGCGCGAGTCACCCCGGATCAAGTCCGGGGCAGGCTTTTTCTGGCGCAAAGAAAAGTAACCCAAAGATGCGGCCCGATGGCCTGTCGGTCGTGCGGGGAAGCCGCACGACTACGCAGGCACTGGCCGGGTTCGGCTGAAGGCACATCCTGTGCCGCAGCCGAAGCC
>JBBSLA010000040.1:0-22312 GCA_038255665.1 Lysobacterales bacterium
CGCCGGTCAGCATGGCCACCTGGATCCCTCTCTCATGCAGCGCCGCGATGGCTTCGCGGCTCTCTTCGCGGATCGCGTCCGCTACGGCGTAGACGGCCAGGGCCTTGCCTTCGCGAACCAAATAGATCGCCGCTTGCCCGCGGTCGGCCGCGGCCTCGGCCGCCTCCAGAAGCGCCGGCGGCACCTGAACATTCACGGCTTTTAAGAGCGCCGGACCGCCCATGTGGTACTCCGCGCCGTCGATCGTGGCCGCTACACCCTTGCCGGTGATCGCGCGGAAGCGTTCGGCGGCAGGAACGTGTATGCCTTTGTCTTCTGCGGTCTTCACGATGCCCCGGGCGATCGGGTGCTCGGATTCGGATTCGATGCCGGCCGCGATCCGAAGCGCCTCTTCCTCCGCCAGTCCTTCCGCGACGGACATGGCCACGACCCGGAACTCCCCGAGCGTCAACGTGCCTGTCTTGTCGAAAATCACCGTGTCGAGGTTGCGGGCCTCCTCGAGCCCACGCCGGTCCCGCACCAATAGACCGTTTTGGGCCCCCAGAGTCGTGGAGATGGCCACCACCAACGGCACGGCCAGTCCGAGTGCGTGGGGGCAGGCGATCACCAGCACCGTCACCATCCGCACCACGGAGAAGTCGATCGCTGCCCCCATCCACAGCCACACTCCAAGGGTGATCGCGGCGGCCGCGATCGCTACGACCGTCAGAAGCCGGGCCGCACGATCTGCCAGGTGCTGCGCTCTGGATTTGGATTTCTGCGCATCGGCCACGAGCCGCATGATTCCGGAGAGCTTGGTCTTCTCCCCCGTCCCAGTGACCTCGACGCGCAATGATCCTTCTCCGTTGATCGTGGCGGCGATCACCTCGTCGCCTTCCCGCTTTCTAACCGGCCTGGACTCCCCGGTGATCATCGCCTCATTGATGTCGCTCTCGCCCTTGCGGACCAAGCCGTCCGCGGGAACGCTCTCGCCCGGACGCACCAACAGGAGGTCACCGTTCTGCAACTCGCTGACGGCGACCTTCTCCTCACCCCCATCGGTGATCCGCGTCGCGGTGTCCGGAAGGAGCTTTGCCAGTTCCTTCAATGCTCCCTGTGCCTGATTTATGGACCGCATCTCGATCCAGTGGCCAAGCAGCATGATCGTTACCAGCGTTGCCAGCTCCCACCAGATCGCATCTGCGTCGATCAGCCCGAGCTGAACGACCCAGGAGAACACGAAGGCAACCGTGATGGCGAGCGAGATGAGTGTCATCATCCCGGGCAGTCGGTCTCTCAGCTCCCGCCATGCTCCCTTCAGGAAGACCAGGCCGCCGTAAACGAACACGACCGTAGCGAACACCGGCCCGATCCAGTCCGATCCGGGGAACGCGGGGGCCCGGTAGCCGAGGAGCTCCTGGATGTGGGCCGACCAGACGACCACCGGAACGGTGAGAGCCAGCGAGAGCCAGAACCGGTCCCGGAACATCGCGGGAGAGTGGCCCTCGTGCTTGTCATGGTTGTCGTGGCCTGCATGGCTGGACGCCGCTCCAGGCTTGTCGGGCTGCGCGCCGTGGGCTGATTTTGCCGCGATGGACGTGTGCGCGGGTGCCGTGGCCGGCGCGTCCGGGGAAGTATCCACCGTAGACGGCGGCGTCTCGGCTTGCTGTTCGTTTCTCGAAGATGCGGTGGGCGTGACGGAAGCGGCGTCCGGTGGCGTCTTCGGCGCAGTAGGCGCGGAGCTTGCGGGTGGCACGACCGGTGCCATGTCGCCTTCATTATCCTCGCCCGTCGGAGCGGCGACGGCCGCAGCGGAATCGTGCCCGCGTTGGCGCACGGCCGACTTGATGTCGGCGACTTCCAGTCGGGTCTCGTCGTAGCGCACGGTAGCGTTCGTGGCGGCGAAATTCACTGTCACGCTTTCGACGCCAGGCACTTCGCTGATCCGCTTCTCCACCTCTTCGACGCTCAGCACCGACAGCATCGCGTGAACGTCGATAACGCTGGTCTTCATCGTGTTTCCTTCGTCGGCTTCGGGCGCTAATAAGACTGCGCCACAGAGATGTCCTTCTAACCGTTTTCCGGCGCCATGTTGTCTTCTTGTCCATCGCCTGCCGGGACAGCGGATGATTTGACTGGCGAGTCCGGTGGCGTTAACGGCGCCACTTCGCCCTGTTTTGAGGCAGCTGAAGAATCGCTATCCGGGGTTGCAGAATCGACCGGAGCGGCCGATGGCGGCACAGGCGCAGCCGTGACTGAAGACACTTCCGTTGCTGCGTTGCCTTCGTGAGCCTCGCCCGACAAAGCGACAGACGCATACCCCTGTTGGCGCACGCTCGACTTGATGTCCGCGACCGCCAGTCGGGTTTCGTCAAAGCGCACCGTAGCGCTTCCCGCAGCGTAGTTCACTGTAACGCTGCCGACCCCCGGTACCTCGCCAATCCGCTTTTCCACCTCGTCCACGCTGAAGGCCGACAGCATGTCATGCACTTCGATCACGCTGGTTTTCATCATGTTTCCCTGAGTTATCTGGTCTCGACGGATGCATGTGCAGTCTTGGCGCAAGCAGGCCGGAATGCGACGCTGCCCGATCAGACCCGGAAACATCCGTCCGCCTATTTTCGATTGGCGGTCCTGTGTTTTTCGATCTTTCCATTCAGACCGGCGAATTGTCGGTGCGGTAGCGCACTGAAGCCCCTAAAGATTGGGCATATGGTCATCTGGTTTCAGGAGATGCCATCATGATCGACCAACTCACGGATCCCGTCTGCGGCATGCAGGTCGATGCCTGGAAGAACGCGTTGGAATACAAGGGCGTGAACTACGCGTTTTGCTCGCCGCATTGTCGCAAGAAGTTTTCCGACGAACCCGAAAAATACGTTACCGAGGCGGCGGCAAAACAGCCAACAAAAGTCGGCAGTTGCTGTAGCTGACCCATCACCGGTCACACGAATGAGCGAGTGGCTTTTCCCGTCAATGGGGATGCCTGTGCCAAGGGCCGAATGGAATTTCCCGAAGTCCCTCGCCGCTGCGTCGAATGTGACGGCAAATCAGAAGGCTGTCTATGTGGCAGCGGACTTAGCGAACGTCAGCGACTCTTCCGTAGCCACACCGTGCCGGGACTCAAGCTTGCGGCGTGCCCGTTGCAGGGCTGGCGGGCTTCGCTGCTTCCCAGGGCAGAAGACGCGCGAACTCCTTCTTGACCACTTCGTAGCACTCACACGCCATCTGTTCCAGGCGTGGTCGATCAAGAACCCGGATGCGCCCCCGGCTGTAGCTGATCACGCCCGCTCGCTGCAATTTTCCGGCCGCCTCGGTGACGCCTTCGCGACGAACGCCGAGCATGTTGGCGATCAGTTCCTGGGTCATCGTCAGTTCGTTGGACGACAGTCGATCCACGCTCATCAGCAGCCAGCGGCAGAATTGCTGATCGACGCTGTGGTGTCGATTGCAAACAGCGGTCTGTCCCATTTGAGTAAGCAGGGCTTGGGTGTAACGCAGAAACAGCTGCTGCACCGGTCCGGCGAGTACGAACTCATCGCGGATGAACTCCGCGCGCATGCGATAGACATGTCCCGCGCTCTGCACCACAGCCCTGCTCGGTGTTGTATCGCCGCCCATGAACAAGGAAATGCCGACCAGTCCTTCGTTGCCGACGATCGCGATTTCGGCCGACGAACCGTCCTCCATTGACGTAGAGCAGTGAAACAATGGAATCCGTCGGAAAATAGACCCAGGGTTGTGTCGTTCCTGACTCGTAGATGACATCGCCGAGGCCGAGCGTCACGGGCGTGAGATGAGGCGCAAAGCGCTCCCACTCCAGCGCCGGCATCGCGTCGAGCAGATGGTTGCCTCTCGAACCGGGAAGCTTTGATTTCATTTAACGTGATGGCTCACATTGCGGTCCTAGGCCGTGCGCCGGTGAGAGACGTCTACGCAAGGGCTCGCGCGGGGAATCCGTGTGTTCGACACCGAACACAGCCTCCAGCGTACTCCTAACAGCCGCGACGTGCCGAGTGACGAGCATCGTCGTCATGCCAGACGACGGAACTTGCAGACCGTCGTCTCATCCGACGCTTGCTCGCAGCCAAGATCAATCCCCACGAAGCGCCGTATCGATGCCGAGTCGTACAACGCTTCGTGCTCTGCCGGATCGCTAGGGCAATGCCACTGCTGCAGGAAGTGGATGCGCAGCATGCGCTCCAGACCAACCGGACGACGACCACCCTCGGGACGCATCTTGGGATAGTACGGTTCGATTACTGCGCACAACGCCGACCAAGGCACGACCTTGTCCATCTCCGCCAGGAACACGTCACGCCGGGTCGCCTTGCGATAGGCTTCAAATCCGCCATCCGCTTGCGTGGCCAAGGTCATTTGATCACGCATCTTCTAGACTCTGTCGGGAAGGCGCAGACTTCGACAGCGAGGCAAAATCAGAGTTTCCTTAGCGGACGGCGGATTCGCGGAATGCCGATAGAGAATCAGATGACTATCACCACGCTCACAGTGCTGTGGTCCCCGTTCCACGATGGTCTTGTATGGATGCGTCATGTGGCTGGCGAACCGGCAAGCTGAAAGATAGCCGTGCGACGACGCCAAGTCCTGCTCATGATTCTGGTCGCTTTTCTCTGGGCGATCTGCTTCCCATTGATTGATGTCGGCCTGAGCGGTGCGCCGCCACTGGTCTTCGCTGCGATGCGTGCAGCACTTGCCGGTGCGGTGCTGGTCCTGCTCGCTATTGGCCTTCGCCGGCCTTTGCCTCGCGGTGTCGCGAACCTCGCCCTGATTTCGGCGATCGGCGCTTCCTTCACCGCGTTGGGATTTGGCGGAATGTTCCTGGGGGGAGGCAAGATATCGCCCGGGGCCGCCACCGTTCTGGCCAACGTCCAGCCTCTGTTCGCTGCGGTACTTGGAATAATGTTCCTGTCCGAGCGCCTGACCCCGCGCATTGCCATAGGACTGCTGCTGGGATTCTGCGGCGTGGTGATCATGTCGTTGCCCGGCTTCACAGGCCAGAATCGCGAAGCCAACCTGCAAGCCGTGGCTTTCATCACTCTGGGCGCGGTGGGGACAGCGATTGGCAACGTCCTGCTAAAGAGGCTTGCTGGGCGAGCCGGCGTCGACGTTCTTATGGCGACAGGACTGCAGTTGCTGGCGGGAGCCGGCATGCTGGCAATCGCGACGCAATCCATCGGCAGCGGCTGGGTCGTCGCATGGACGCCCCGCGTCGCCTTTAGCCTGATCGGCCTCGCTATATTCGGCAGCGCGCTCGTGACGGTTCTGTGGTTTCACCTGTTGGAGCACGCTCCGTTGAACCGCCTCAATAGCTTCACTTTCCTGACGCCGATATTCGGACTGCTGCTGGGCCGGATGTTTTTTGCGGAGCGCTTCGGATTGGTCCAGGTCGCCGGGATGGTTGTCATCGTGATCGGGGTTCAGTTGATTGCAATGAATGCCAGGAAGCTGTCTGCTGAAACTGCGTCGTGATGGGAAAAGCGCCGCGTCGCTCCTGCAATTCACGCCCGTCGCCGATATCGCTAATGCTTTTGACGGGCTGTGGAATTCTGGTACAACCTAATTTTGTTGCTGGCGCCACCTGCTCAGGTACAGGCGTTCGAAGCCAAAGACCGTCGCGATGGACAATGCGGCGATGATCACGATCCACGGATCCGATTGAAGCTTCAAAGCGGCGAATACCAGCACCACGAGCACATCGAGACCGATCGCAAGGAGCAGGACTGCACCGTTGGCGCCAATCTCGCGACGTAGACGCCGATAGACACCCCACTGAATCACGATGTCCATGAAGAGATAGAAGAAAGCACCCAGCGACGCGATGCGGCCGAGGTCGAAGAACAGCGCCAGCAACGCTGCGATCACTGCCGTGTACACGAGTGTATGGTCGCGGATCTTTCCCGGCATGCCGAAATGGCTATGCGGAATCAGTTGCATGTCGGTGAGCATGGCGAGCATCCGGGAAACAGCAAACATGCTTGCAAGCAGGCCGGACGCAGTGGCCGTCATTGCGAGCACTGTCGTGAAGTAGAAGCCGTAATTGCCGAGCGATGGTCGTGCCGCTTCGGCCAACGCGTAGTCCTTGGCACGGACAATTTCGGGCAGTGAAAGACTGGCGCCGACGGCAAACGCAACCAGCAGATATACGACGACACAAATTGCTATCGACCAGATGATCGTGCGTCCGACATTGCGATGGGGGTCGACGATCTCTGCACCGCTATTGGTGATCGTGGTGAATCCCTTGAAGGCCAGGATGGATAGCGCGACAGAAGCGACGAAGCCGGTGAATGCAGACTCTTCGGCGCTGGCAGCAGCGGGCGCGAACGTAAACCCGCTTGCCCATAGCACCGCGATCCCGAACAGCACGATTCCCCCTATTTTCACTACTGCCATGATCAGAGACAGCAGTCCCACCGAACGGTTTCCAGACGCGTTGACAAGGTAAGCGACCGCTATCAATCCGACGCTGAAGACAGGCACAAGCAACTTGTCCTGACCCAGACCGAGCAATTGCATTGAATAGGTGCCGAAAGTCCGTGCTACCAAACTTTCGTTGATCACCATGGACAGCGTCATGAGTAGCGATGCCGCTGCTGCAATCGTGCCGGCGCCGTAAGCCTTTTGCAGAATCATGGCAATCCCGCCGGCGGACGGATAGGCATTGGACATCTTGATGTAGGCGTATGCACTGACGGCAGTGACGACAGCGCCGGCGACGAAGGACAACGGAAACAACGGTCCTGCAAGTTGGGCAATCTGGCCGGTCAGCGCGAAGATGCCGGCACCAATCATGACGCCGGTTCCCATCGAGATCGCGCCGACAAGCGTGATGCTATCCTTCTTGTAGTCTGACTTCATATGATCTGGAGTCCTGAGATGTCTGACAGTGATGGCGGATTCAACTCTGAAGTGCACCACTCAATGCCGACGAGAGGCTCAGGCGCGGTAGCCTGTGCAGCTTCACCGGCAAGTGGAGCCACGCATGAGCTACGCACATCTGAGCCAAGACGAACGCTACCAGATTCAGCACCTTCATCACGACAACTTTTCCGCCCGAGCCATCGGCAAACGAATCGCGCTCGCCCAGCACAGTGCGTCGCGAGCTGCGTCGCAACGTCGGCCAATCCGGCTATCAAGCCGCTGATGCGCAACGTCGCAGTGCGCGCCGTCGGCAGATTGCTGGTTCGAGATCGCGTATCGATGCGTAAGGCCGGCCAAATCCGGTTATAACAACCACGATCATTGAACAGCGACCCTGCGGAACCGGGCGAATGCTCCGGGTCTACATTGGTTCGTATCGAACATATCCACTGAGTCCTCCCATCCGTCCCATTGCTCGATCCATTCCGTTCCACACCATAGGAAAACACGCATGCGCCTGATACCTGCCATCCTCTTTTTGTTTTTGCTCGCCCTGTCGCTACCGGGCATGGCGCACCAGACGCCGGAATCCGGTGATGCCGCAGCCATCAAGAAAGTTTTGGGCGACTACAAGGCCGCGCTTGAGCGCCTCGACATGGACGGTGCTGACGCCCTGTTCGCCAAGGCCAACATCGTGATCGAGAACGGCAAGGTCGAAGGCAGTTACGCTGATTACCTTGCCCACCACATCGGTCCCGAGCTTGGGCACTTCAGCAGCTTCGTGTTTTCCGACTACAACGTGTCGGTACAGGTGCATGGCGATGTTGCCTGGGCCACCGAAACCTACCTTTACAAGATCACGCTCAAGGAGGGGGATAAGGTCATCGAGCGACAGGGCGTGGCGAGCAGCGTGCTGCACAAGACAGACGATGGCTGGCGCATCATGTCCATGCACGGCTCCTCGCGCGCGCCAAAACCCAAGGCTACGCATTGAACAATTGAATAAGGGGAAGCAGCGCGCGCAGCCTGCCAGCAGTCAAGACGGCGTCCTTGCATTTATCCGATCAGTTGATCGATGACGGCCTCGCGCGCAAGTCAGTAGTGCGCGTCCTCGGCGCGGGCGAACAGTTTCAGCGCTATCGCGTCGGGTTGATATCCGGCGGCCCGCGCTTGTCCACAGGCAAGCGCAGGCCGATTCATTGCGGGCGATACTATGGACTGCGGAAGCGAGTGAGTTTGAACTGAGTCAAGCCTTCCCTGGAGACCCCGCTTCCGTGATCGATCCGCTGCGAGCTGGGCGGTCTCGGCCGACCACAAATAATGAGGCGCGATGAAGCATGATGCGAGGGCCACGCTCGAAGTAGGCGACCGGTCGGTCTATGCCGAAGGCGACCTGCTCTACGAGGCAATGCTGGCGGACTTGCAGGCAGCCACGCGTTCGATACGCTTTGAGAGCTATATCTTTGCCTCCGATGGGATCGGGGCGATCTTTATTGCCGCTTTGCTCGCGGCTGCCCGGCGCGGGGTGTCGGTAGCGGTGCGCGCCGATCATGCTGGTTCGTTCTTCAAGCTCTCCAATGCCGACATCGGCCGGCTCAGGGAACACGAGATCGACTTCCACTGGAGCAGGCGCTGGTCGCCTCGACGCCCGCTTGTGTTCAATCAACGCAACCACCGCAAGCTGCTGGTCGTGGATGAGCAGGTAGCCTACCTGGGTGGATTCAACATTCATGCTCCGTCTTCGCTGCGCCTCCATGGCCCACCGCGATGGCGCGACACCCATCTGCGCTTCGTTGGCCCAATTGCCGCTGACGCAGCGACGATCTTCGATGCTTGCAGCGAGAGTGTGCACGAGCCGGTCAGGATTCCGCCCGCGGTGGGGATGACGCGGTTGATCCCCAACAGTTCGCCTCGCTGCCGGCATGTATGGCGGTGTGTACTTCACGATGCCCTACAGGAAGCGCGCGCCCGCGTCTGGGTCACTACGCCATATTTCGTGCCGGATCGACGCCTGCAAGGGCAATTGTGCGATGCCGCCGCCCGCGGCATCGACGTGCGCCTGCTGGTTCCCGGCAAAAGTGACGTTCCGGTGGCGCGGTGGGCGGCGCACGCCGCCTATGCGCGGTTGCTGGAATGCGGTGTCCGCATCTACGAATACCTGCCGCGTGTGCTTCATGCCAAGACCATGTTGGTCGATGACCGATGGGCTGCCGTCGGCACAGCCAACATGGACTATCGCAGTCTGTTCGTGAACGACGAAATCAACCTCGTCGACCGGGAAGGCGGACTCAATCGCGCGCTGTCGGAAATGTTTACTACCGATCTCGCCGAGTCGCGGGAAATTCGCGATGTGCGCTGGCGAGGGCGACCATGGTCGACGCTGATCACGGAAACCATCGGCTGGATGATGCGGCGCTGGCTATGACGCTGTGCCTCGCTGTCACCATCGCTGGAGCAGTGAGCTCGGCTGCGGGCCGCAGGTATCCATGGTGAGCACTTCGCTCATTCTTTTCCGGCCCTCCCGGCGGGAATTGACGCGTCGGTCGTAGCAATCTGCGACTGGATATAGACCGGCGCAAAGCCGCCGCCCCGGGTGCGGACATTGGTTGTCTGACCTTGGTAAAGCCGCGCCGCCAGCCACTGCACCGAGCCGCCGTACACGTAGTTGCGAACGTCGAACTTGAGCGTCTGCTGCGGCGACTGACGGGAGAGGATGCGTTGTCCCGCTGCGACGATCGCCTGGGCCACGTAGTCGCCAGCGAGGATTTCCTGCCAGACGCGCCGGGTGAGTTTGTCCCCTCGATAGGCGGCACGGCTGCCGAAGCCCGTCGCTGGTTTGAAGAACAGGCCGCGTCGCTCGGACCAAAGGCGCTCGGCATCGACCGGGTCGACACGTTTTGTCGCCGGAATTCCAGCCAGCAGGATGTCGCGACTGCGCGTCGGCACGCCCAGCGCTTGCAGTTGCCGATCGTCGCTCAGCAGCGCCAGATTGCGTTTGTTTGCATACAACGCATGGGCCTGGGGATGTGGTGTCAACACCGCGGCATGCTGCAGATAGGCTTCGCGCAGTACCGCGTTGGCAGGGTCGTCCAACGAAAAATCCGTCAACCGGTTGTAGACCAGGTCCACGATCGTGCGACCGTGCCAGAGCACCCCATCGCGCAGTGACAACTCCGAGGGATCGGCGATGATGGCGTCGATGCCATGGCGCCGGAAAAGATCCTGGAACAACAGGAAGTCCGGATACAGGTATTGCTGCTGCGGCGCCTCGTCGACGATGGCGATGCAGCGCAGGGGTCCGCTGCGCTGGCTTAACCGCCATTCCGTCCGAAACATGTCGACGATGACGTCTTCCATCGCGGCTGCCGCCGCGGTCATGTCCTGCAGTGGCGAACAACAGGCGCGTTGCGCACGCGCCAGCGCCACGCTGAGCATCGCGCCGCCGGCATTGGTATTGATCTCGATCAGGCCGAGTCCGCCTTCCGTGACATGGAAGTCGTAACCAAGGAAAACGCCGATGGCGCCACCGGAGTCGTGACGGGCAATGTCGGGCGCCGACGCCAGCACGATTTCGCGATACGCCGGCAGCGCCACGACATCGTTTACGTTGCGAACGATGTCCGCCATGCGATCACGATGGGCTGGAGTAATAAACACCGGATGCGAGGAGAACAGATGCGGACAGCGTGTTTCGATCAGATCGAACAGATCGGGGTTCTGTAGTTGCGAACGCAGCGCAAGACGCAGAGCTGCGGTGTCGAGGGTGATGCAGAAGCACTCGCTGTTAAGCGATTCAGTTGCACAGCCGGCCAGCGATCCAGAACGGCAGGCGGGCGGCACAGGCTCCATCGTCAAAGGAGCCCGGCCATGTGTAACCGGCGTGCGAGCTGCGCGTAGCGCACCCTCTACTGGCCTCGTCTTCTGGCAATCGATCGCATTCCGACTGTCCTGTCGTCGGCGCCGCGTTCTATTTCACCGGCACGGGCGCGAGATCGGACGCATTCGCTGGGACCGGGTTGGCCTCCAGATCGGCGATCAACTGCTTCATCTCGGCGATCTCGCGCACCTGCGCTTCGATGATTCCATCGGCCAATTTGCGCACCCGAGGATCGCGAATGTGCGAGCGCTCGCTGGTCAGGATGGCGATCGAGTGGTGGGGAATCATGGCCCGCATGTACGACACGTCCTCGACCGTCGCCTGGCTTCTGACCAGCCAAAGCGCAACTCCGAAAACCGCCACGCTTCCCAACAGGATCGCGGTGTTCGCCTTCTTGCTTTCGTACATGTTGAGCATGAACAACAACATGATCACGGCCATCGAAGCGCCCATCACGAACGCCATGTAAAAACGGGTTTCGCTGAAGAACACATGGTCGACGGCATAGGTGTTGAGATACATCAGGACGAACATCACTGCCGTGGACGTGGCGATCATGGCGCCGAATTTCATGTACTTGGACATTTTCGTTTCCCGGTTCGCGGTGGTTACTGACGCATCGGCTGTGACGACCAATGGATATGCACGATTTTCCACTGCCCGGCGTCGCGTCGAAGCACCATGGTCTCGGTGTTGCGCAAGGCGATTGATTGGCCGTTCGGGGTTGCATGCAGTTCGCTTTCCGTGCCGACCCACGCCAGGTTTCCGTCTGATCGAGCAATGCGATGCTTGATCTCTACGCGAGCGCCCTTGAGGAAGGCCGAATCACTGATCGCATGACCGCTGAGATATTCCTCGCGGGATCGCTCGGCGCCACCGGTTTCCAGAACCAGCACGTCGTCCGCCAGACTTTTCCCGGCATTCTCCACGTTGCCATCCTTCAACGCTTTCGAAAACTGGTCGACTACAGCGATGGCAGCTTTTGCTGACGCATCGATTTTGCTCGCCGATGGGGCGGCAGACTTTGACTCATGGGCACTCGCATGCAGTGGTATCGCTATCAGGCTCAGTGCCAGGCAAAAGTTCAACGTGTGCATTTTCATCGTGTTCATCCTCATGGTTGGTGTCGCTCTTAGCTTAATGCTGATGACCGTCATCATCGTGGTCTTTGACAGTTGCTGGTCTCTTGTCCGGCGCAGACGCAGGTGGGTGGCGCTCGCGCGTGCCATCGGCATGCGTGTGCATCTCGCCTTGCTCGGCGTCCGTTGCGTCATGCGAAGCTTCCGTCGATTCGGAGTTCGGCGCGCCTGCGTGATGGTCATCGCCATCCGCGTGCATGTGATCCTCATCCTCGGACGGCGGCTTTCCACCCAGGCTTTCGTATTGGGCAGGGGACATGCCGGGCAGCTTGTGCAGGAAAGCCACCATGTTCCACATCTGCTCATCGCTATGCGTCATGCCCCAGGCTGGCATCGCCGTCAGCTTGATGCCGTGCTTGATGACCCAGAAGGTGCGTCGGGGATCCCCCGGGGCTTGCGTGGTCAGGTTCGGGGGGATGGGGTACAAGCCCGGTCGGATTTCGTTGTCGCCGACGCCCGGCGACAGGTGACAGCTGGTACACATCGCGCTGTAGCTGACCGCACCGCGTCGAATGCGCTCGGGATCTTCGAGATCAGGTGGCTGGATGCCATCCAGTCGCGTGTCGATGGACCGCTCGCGCAGTGTCTCGATCATCGCGTGGGTGACGCTCCAATGGGGAGCGTCGGCGCCGATGTTGTATGCGCCTGACCAGACGTATGCGGCTGTTGCACCCGCGGCCAGCACGACAAGGACGGCGGCCGTGGCCAGGATGTGTCGCGAACTTGATTTCATGATGATCGGTCCGAAAAGCGTGCGGCGAGACACAGGATTTGGTTGTGTGAAGGTGATGAAGTAGCTGCGAGCAATCGACATGATCCTAGTGTAGAAATCGCGACAAAGTGCACATCAAAGTCTGGACCTGGCCCAGACTTTTTCACTTGCCGAGATTGGAATGGATTGACCTGCGTCAATCCCGACCTCGTCCAGGAGGGTTATCATGCCTCCCATGTCCCGGCGTACCCGCCAACGTTCCATCATTGTTTTGTTGATGGTTGCCTCGCTGCTTTTCCAGCAGTTCGCGATGGCGGCTTACGCGTGCACGATGTCCGGGACGCCGACGGATGCGGTGGCGATGGCCGAGGATTGCCCGGCCATGGCGTCCAACCTGGCGCAAGTGCCGGATGCGGTTTGCCAGAAGCATTGCTCGCCTGATCCAACGTCGCCAACGACGCAAGCCGTTCCCACAGTTCCAGCGCTGGGCTTGCCGCCAGTCAGTTTCATCCTGATGACGTCTGAAGGGCTCGGACACGCTGAGTTCCTTTCTGATATCGCAGTCGCACGCTCGCATCCACCACCACGCGTCCGCTACTGCCGCCTGCTGATCTAGGCCTCCGTTCCATTCCACTTCCCGCAGCCACTGCCATGCAGTTGCCGCGTAATTGTGCTTGTGTGATCGGAGTTCCCATGAAGGTTTCATGGTTGATTGGTCGTGCGTCGCTTCCAGCGCGCATCGGCTGTCGTTTCGAATTTGCGCGTCCGGCGTTCCTGGCGGTGCTGGCTCTAATGCCGGTTTCGCCCGCGTTCGCCGCCGATGATGCGCTCTTGCTTCAAGAAGCAGTGGAGCGGGCGGTTGAACGCGCTCCGATCCTGCTGGCACGCGATGCTTCGCGCACGGCGGCATCGGAAGAACTGGTGCGTTCCGACGCCCTGCCCGATCCCACGCTGGTTTTCGGAATCCAGAACCTTCCGATCAATGGCCCCGATGCATTCACCGTTGCTGACGACCGGATGACCATGCGCCGGATCGGCATGAGCCAGACGCTGCCCTCCAGGGCCAAAAGAGAAGCCCGCCGAGAGATGGCGCAGGCACTGCTCGAACAAGCCGATGCACGAGCCGTCACCACGACGCTGGATGTGAAACGCGCGACGGCCGCAGCGTGGGTGCAGATGTGGGCGGCGCAAACGCAACGAAGCCTGCTCCAGGAATTGGGCGACCAGGCCACCCTCGCCGTGCGCGCGACGCGTGCGCGACTGTCCGGTGGCGGCGGTTCGGCAAGTGATGCATTGGCCGCGCGCGGCACCGAGCTGGAATTGCAGAACCGCATCGACGATGCCGAAGCACGCATCGAGCAAGCCCGTGCCGGTTTGCAACGATGGCTGGGAGACGTGCCGATCGGCTCTGCAGGATCGCCCCCGGATTTTGCACAGGCACCGATTCCCGAAGCGCGACTGCTGGCCAACCTCGACCGCCTGGGACCGCTGTTGAGCTGGGATGCGCAGGAATCTTCGGCAGAAGCCGCACTCACGTTGGCACGCGCCGAGAAGCGTCCAGACTGGAGCGTCGGTGCGGGCGTCGCTCGACGCGGCGCCGGAGCGTCGAACGTGGCCTGGCTGGAAATCGGCGTTGGCCTGCCGTTGTTTTCTGGCAATCGCCAGGACCGCGGCGTCGCTGCCCGAGATGCCGACCTGGAAGCCCTGCGCGCCAGTCGTGAGGATGCGCGTCGGATGCAGGCCGAGGCCGTCCGCAAGACATTCGCCCGTTGGCAGGGAATTGGCCGCCAGGTCACCCGCTTGCACGACACCCTGTTGCCACTTTCTGGCGATCGAACCAGTACCGCGCTGGCCGCCTATTCCGGCGGTGCTTCACTGCAGGATTGGCTGGATGCGCGCCGCGATGAAATCGATGCCCGTCTCGACTACGCCGACCTGCTGGCTGCGTGGGGACAGGCATGGGTCGATCTGGCCTATCTGCTGCCCGACACCGATCCCGTCTACGGCAGCGCTGCACGCAACCTAGAGATCGCACGATGAACCGCTCCCGCAAATATTCCGCTGTGCTCGTGGTGACGTTGGTCGCTGCACTCGCGCTGGTCGGTGGCACTGGCTATTGGCTCGGCACGCGTCACGCCTCCATGCCAGACCCTGGCGATTCCAGCGACAAACGCGTCCTGTATTGGTACGACCCGATGGTGCCCGACAAGCATTTCGACCAGCCGGGCAAATCGCCTTTCATGGACATGCAACTGGTGCCCAAGTACGCCGAGTCCACAACACCGGCCAAAGGCGAACCCCTCTATTGGTACGACCCGATGGTCCCGGACAAGCAGTTCGATAAGCCGGGCAAATCGCCGTTCATGGACATGCAACTGGTGCCCAAGTATTCCGATGGCGGCAGTGACGATGCCAACGTGGTCCGTGTCGATGCCGCCACCCGGCAGAACCTGGGCGTGCGCACCGCGAAGGTGGAAGTCGGCACGCTTTCCGCGGGCGCGCGCGTGCCGGGCAGCATTGCCTGGGACATGCGCTCGGCGTACGAGATCAGCGCGCGCGCCGATGGCGTCATCGAGAAACTGTTCGTGCGCGCGCCTTATGAATCGGTAAATAAAGGCCAGGCGCTGGCCGAACTGGTCGCGCCCGAGTGGAGCGCAGCCGCCCAGGAATATCTGGCACTCGGTCGTGCCGATTCCGCGGATGCCCGAGCCCTGCAAAGCGCGGCGCGCAATCGCTTGCGGGTACTGGGCATGGACGACAGCCAGATCAATAGCTTGCGAGGCGGCAACCCGCGGGTGGTGCTGCGTGCGCCCGCTGAAGGTGTGATCAGCACGCTGGAAGTGCGACAGGGCCAGCGCGTGCAAGCTGGCATGCCGTTGATGACGGTCATCGGCTTGGACACGGTCTGGGTTGAAGCCGCCATCCCTCAGGAACAGGCCACCGGCATCACGCCGGGCACTCACGTGCAGGCCAGCGTTTCCGCTTTTCCTGGCGAAACATTCGATGGCGAGGTCGAGTCGCTGCTGCCTGACCTGGACGCTGGCACGCGTACCCAGATGGCGCGCATCGTGCTCGACAATCCGGGCCATCGACTGGCACCCGGCATGTTTGCTGACCTTCAGTTCGCAAGCGCTGCAGGCGAGAGCCATCCATTGGTGCCGGAAGAAGCGCTGATCTCGTCGGGTGCCGATGCTCGCGTGATCGTGGCGGAAGGCGAAGGTCGTTTCCGTCCCGTGCGCGTGGTCACCGGTCGATCGGCAGGCGGCAAGACCGAGATTCTGAAAGGGCTGGATGGCGGCGAGAGCGTGGTCGTCTCGGGGCAGTTCCTGATCGATTCCGAGGCGAGTCTGTCCGGCGCTCTGGATCGATTGTCCGCGCCGGATGCCGACGGTGAAACGGGCGGCACGACGCCGGCCGATGACATGGCGGACATGGACATGTCGGAACCCGATACGGCGGAGGAACAACCTCCGGCGGACGCGATGCACGACACGCCTCATGCGGAGCACAAGCAATGATCGAGCGCATCATTCATTGGTCGATCGCCAATCGCTTTCTGGTGCTGGTCGGGGCTGCGGCGTTGACCATCGCCGGCATCATCGCGGTAACACGCACGCCACTGGATGCACTGCCGGACCTTTCCGACACGCAGGTGATCCTGCGCACCAGTTGGCCTGGCCAGGCCCCGCAAATCGTTGAGGATCAAGTCACCTATCCGCTGGCTACGACGATGATGTCGGTGCCGGGTGCAACGACGGTGCGCGCGTTTTCGTTCTTCGGCGATTCGTATGTCTATGTGCTGTTCGCTGACGGCACCGATCCTTATTGGGCGCGATCCCGGGTGCTGGAATACCTGAGCCAGGTACGCGATAAATTGCCTGACGGTGTGAGTCCCGCGCTCGGCCCCGATGCCACCGGCGTCGGCTGGATCTACGAGTACGCGCTGGTCGACCGCAGCGGCCAGCATGACCTTGGTGAGTTGCGCGCTTTGCAGGATTGGTTCCTGCGCTACCGCCTCAAGACCGTGCCCGATGTCGCTGAAGTCGCCAGCATTGGCGGCATGGTCCGAGCGTGGCAGGTGGTCGTCGATCCGCAGGCGCTGGCCGCGCGCGGCTTGACCGTGCAACAGGTCGAGTCAGCAATCAACGATGCCAACGGGGCAACCGGTGGCTCGGTGATCGAGCAGGGCGAAGCGGAGTTGATGGTTCGCAGCGAAGGTTATCTGGCCTCGCGCGAGGACTTTGAATCCGTGCCGATCCTGACCGGCAACAACGGTGTGCCGGTGCTGTTGCGCGAGGTCGCCCAGATTCGTCGTGGGCCAACGCTGCGTCGCGGCATCGCGGAGCTGGACGGGGAGGGCGAGGTCGCTGGTGGCGTGGTCATCCTGCGCTCCGGCAAGAACGCGCTCACCGCGATCGATGCGGTCAAGGCGCGGCTGCAGGAACTGCAGCAAAGCCTGCCCCAGGGCGTGGAGGTCGTGACGACCTACGATCGTTCGCTGCTGATCCGTGCGGCGGTCAACAACCTGTCGCAGAAATTGCTCGAAGAATTCCTGGTCGTCGCCTTCGTGTGCGCGTTGTTCCTGTGGCACCTGCGCTCATCGCTGGTCGCCGTGATCACGCTGCCACTGGGTGTGCTGGCGGCATTTATCGTCATGCAGTGGCAGGGCGTCAGTGCCAACCTGATGTCGCTCGGCGGCATCGCGATCGCGATCGGTGCGATGGTCGATGCAGCCGTGGTGATGATCGAGAACACCCACAAACACATCGAGGCCTGGCAACTGGCCAACGAGGATCGCAAGGAGCCTACGTCCGCCGAACGCTGGGGTCTGGTCGGCACTTCGGTCGCCGAAGTGGGCCCGGCCCTGTTCGTCAGCCTGCTGATCATCACGCTGTCCTTCCTGCCGGTCTTCGCCCTGGGCGCGCAGGAAGGTCGGCTGTTCAAGCCACTGGCCTACACCAAGACCTACGCCATGGCGGCGGCGGCAGGATTGTCGATTACGTTGATCCCGGTCCTGATGGGCTACCTGGTACGCGGGCGCATCCGGCCCGAGCACGCCAACCCGGTCAACCGTGTGTTGACCGCCGCGTACAGGCCGCTGATCGACTGGGTGATACGAGCACCGAAGATGGTGTTGCTCGCAGCCGCTTTGCTTCTGCTTTCGGCGGTACTTCCGTGGAGCCGACTGGGCAGCGAATTCATGCCGCCTCTCAACGAAGGCACCTTGCTCTACATGCCAACCGCGTTGCCCGGACTGTCCGCCGGCAAGGCAGCGCAACTGCTGCAACTCACCGACCGCATGCTCAAGACCGTTCCCGAAGTCGATCACGTATTCGGAAAAGCTGGCCGCGCGGATTCGGCGACTGATCCGGCGCCGCTGACCATGTTCGAGACCACGATCACGTTCAAGCCCAAGGACCAGTGGCGCCCCGGCATGACAATCGAAAAACTCAAGGGCGAACTCGATGCAGCGGTCAAGGTGCCGGGCATCACCAACCTGTTCGTCTACCCGATCCGCAATCGCATCGACATGCTCGCGACGGGGATCAAGAGCCCGATCGGGATCAAGGTACTGGGGCCGGATACGACGCAGCTTGAGCAGTTGGCTTCGAAGATCGAAGCCGTCGCCAAGGACGTGCCCGGCGTCACCTCGGCCATTTCCGATCGCGCCGCTGGTGGGCGCTATGTCGATATCACCGTGAGACGGCAGGCGGCTGCCCGCTACGGATTGACCCAGGCGAAGGTGCAGTCCCTGATCGCGATGGCCGTCGGCGGTGCACCGATCGGCCAGACCGTCGAGGGCCTGGAGCGTTACCCGATTGTGTTGCGATACCCGCGAGCGCAGCGCGATTCGCTGGCCGCGCTGCGCGCGATGCCCATCGTGACGTCGAGCGGAAGCCAAATCACGTTGGGCCAAGTGGCCGACATCGGCCTCAGCGGCGGCCCGCCGATGCTCAAGAGCGAGAACGGCCAGTTGGCGACGTACGTCTACGTCGACACCGACAATCAGGATCTGGCAAAGCAGGTCGAAACATTGCAGGAAAGCATCGCCGAACAAGTTGAACTGCCCACTGGCTACACGCTGGCGTGGTCGGGCCAGTTCGAGTATCTGCAAAGCGCCTTGGAACGACTGCGTCTTGTCGTACCGGCGACGTTGGGCGTGGTGTTCCTGCTGATCTACCTGATGTTCGGGCGGGTCGGCGACTCACTGGTGATCATGCTCACCCTTCCGCTTGCCCTGGTCGGTGGCCTTTGGCTGGTGTGGATCCTTGGCCACGCGATCTCGGTAGCGACCATCATCGGCTTCATCGCGCTTGCCGGTGTCGCGGCTGAGTTCGGCGTCATCATGCTGCTGTACCTGCAACAGGCATGGAGCCGGCAGCTTGCCGAAAATCCCGACGCGGGCGAAACGGAACTCGACACCGCCATCCTCGAAGGAAGCCTGTTGCGCGTTCGGCCCAAGGCAATGACGGTGGCCGTGATCCTTGCCGGCCTGCTTCCCATCCTGCTTGGCACGGGAGCCGGATCGGAAGTGATGCAACGGATCGCCGCACCCATGGTTGGCGGGATGATCACTGCACCACTGCTTTCCATGTTGGTGATCCCGGCCGCGTTTCGACTGATGCGACGTCGAGAGATCGCGTCTCGCAAAGGCGAGCCCTCGACGAACTGATACGCAATCGTTGCGAAAATGGTGGCAAACGCTGAAGGCTTGACCTCCTCAGACTTTGCGCTTCCAAAAGTTGGAACGCGTTGACTCGAGCGCCATCTGCCAGCGTTTCCTGCGGGAATATCACGTCGGGTATTTGTCGGCGTGCTCGTCACGGCTCGTTCCTCGGCTTGGTCCTGCTTGCCGCCGATGCTCATGAAAGCAAATCGGTGAATCTTCGGCGACTGTTCGGGGCGGTCTCACAGCCACCCATTGGTGAAGCCTGCGCGCCGTAACCCGGTCGTGATGTAGGGGCAAGCACGCATCAGTCGCCATAACAGGCCGGAGCGAAAGTTCTCGACCATCATCACGACTGGCCCCAGGTTGATGCCGAAGTGGTAGTCGGACGTCCAGGGCAGACGGGTCACCGAGTCGCTGCGATAGGTCGGATTGACACTGCACAGGAAGCAGTATTTTCCGCTCGCATGCGGATAGGCGTCCTGCAGGTGCCGGATCGTCGAGAGCACGATTTCCGGCGCGAACGGCAGCGACGCCGCAACGGCCCAGGGCGCTATCGTGCCGTCGTCGGGTCCATACGGTGCGCCGCGCGCAACGTAGTTGAAAAAGGTCCGATCAATGCCGCCGATCCGCCGCTTGGTGAAGCCTGGACCATCGCTTGCCGTCAGTCCCCAGAAATTGGCGCCATAGCCCACGAACTCCAGTGGATTGCGAATGGCGTACGCGCGCTGGGCGAGCGTCGCGCGGCGGCTGTTTTCGAAGTAGTAGATCCCTTTGTCGCGCATGAAGGCATCCTGGATTTCGCGCAGGTCGAGCCAGCAGTGAGAATACTGATGAATGAACAGCGGTCCGCCATAAAGGTACTCGTACCCATCGACCGCCTTCCATTGATAAGAAGATGCCCATGCGGTGTAGCTCTCTGCCGGCAATGGGTGGGTTGGCGAGCCTAGCCCCAGCACGTACAACAGCAGCGCCTCGTCGTAGCCTTGCCAGCGGTAGCGAAGGAAGCCGCGTTTCGGCTTCCAGCCGTGAGTCAAGGTCGCACCGCGGTTGCAGGCCCACTGCCAGTCGACCCGTCGGTACAGGAACTCAGCGAGATTCCGGATTTCCAGTTCCTTCTGGTCGTCCCGATCAAAGTATCCAGCGGCGGTCAGCATGCCGGCCAGCAGGAAACCGGTATCGACGGTCGACAGCTCGCAACCCCCGGCACGGCGACCGGTCGTCATGTTCAGGAAGTGGTAGTAAAACCCCTTGTATCCAGTCGCATTCGCCGACGCGTCCTGAGGGCTGTTTCGAAAGAAGCGCAGCACCAGAAGAATGCTTTCGATTGCATTGGCGCGCGTGATCCAGCCCCGGTCGACCCCGACGGGATAGCTGGCCAGCGCGAAGCCCACCGCCGCAATGCTCGCGTCGCATCCGTGCTGCGATTTGTCGGCAACCAGGCCGTTGAACGGGTTGGTCTGATGCAGGAAGTATTGGAAGGCTTGACGTTGCAGTGTGTCCAGTCGTTCTTCACCGAAATCCGCCAGGTAGCGTTCGCTATCGCTTTGCCTATCTCGCGATATCGATAGCGCTTTCATGGTTGCACCAGTTTCACGAATCCATCCTGCTTCAAGAGATGTCGCGGACTCGCACCCGGTAGAAGACGTAAACGAGAGCGGTGAGGGCAATCAGTCCACTGGGGATGTAGAGCGTGGAATAGCCGAGACTTCGGAACGCGACGGCGCCGGTGATGCCGCCACAGAGAAACGCCGAGATGATGAGGAAACAAAGGGACAGCCGCCGCGAATCGACGGGTATGCCGCGGATCGAATGGCCGAGGAAGATGCCGAGATCGGTGAACATGCCGGACAAATGAGTCGTGCGGACGACGGCACCGCTGTAGGTGCTCACCATTGCGTTCTGTAGACCACACGCGAACGACGCGGTGTACATGCCGAGTAGATTGTTGCGCTCAAGCAATGGGACAGCAACGCATAGAAGCGCAGCCTCGAGAAGGAGAGCCACGCCGTAGCGCCGACCCAGCTGGAGCGTGCTGTCCTGAATGATGAAGCCACTCATGACGGTGCCGGCCATGAACGAGCCGATGATAGCCGCCAGGTGAAGGGCGGCCGACGTATCCAGCGACGCCAGCGCTGCCGCGAGCATCGATGTGATGCCGGTCAAGTGGGTGACTGCCTGATGCTTGAAGCCGAGCAGTGCAACCGCATTGATGATGCCCGCCACGAAAGCCAGTGCCCACGCAGCCGCCCAGACCCACCGCGGCAGTTTGGAAATCATGGATTACCGTTGTCGGATAGCCATGTTGGGCACCTCAAGCGAACCAACCCGTGAAGCGGGTTCGGCCCGAATGAATTGGCAGGCATCGCACGACTCACAATTGCGTCAATCAACATTGCGCCAATTATGCAGACGCGCCGAACAGAGCGCCGACTGCCGTGGTCAAACCCATCGCCAATGAGCCCCAGAACGAAACACGCAATACGGATGCGAGCACCGGCGCGCCGCCTGCACGCGCAGCCAGCAGACCGAGCAGCGCAAGGAAGAAAAGCGAACTGCCTGCAAGGCTCCACATGAGCGCAGCACTGGGAGCCATCAGAACGACCAACAACGGAAGCGCCGCTCCTGCGGCGAACGTTCCAGCGGAAGCCAGTGCTGCTTGAACGGGTTTCGCGGCGAGGGTATCGGAGATGCCAAGCTCGTCCCTGCCGTGTGCGCCGAGCGCGTCGTGGCTCATCAGTTGTGTGGCGACCTGCAATGCCAATGGTCTATTCAGACCACGCCCAACGTAGATCGATGCCAGTTCTTCGTGCTCCTGCTCCGGATTTGCAGCCAGCTCCTGGCTTTCACGGGACAGGTCGGCACGCTCGGTATCCGCTTGCGAGCTCACTGAGACGTACTCGCCAGCGGCCATCGACATGGCCCCCGCGACGAGGCCGGCGACTCCCGCAACCATGATCGCCCGTGTGTCTGCCCCCGCAGCCGACACCCCCAACACAAGGCTGGAAGTGGAGACAATTCCATCGTTTGCTCCAAGGACAGCGGCGCGAAGCCAG
>JBBSLA010000041.1:0-22076 GCA_038255665.1 Lysobacterales bacterium
CCGGCGACGGATGATTCTGGCTTGGCCGCACTGGTGACGGCCGTGGAACCTGGCACGCGCCGCCAGTGATAGAGCACCTGCGGCACATGGACAACCGTTTGCGCGGCTTCGGTTGCACGCAGCATCAGGTCGAAATCCTGTGCGCCATCGAAGCCCGGGCGAAAGCCGCCGATACGCTCGATCAGTTCGCGCTTCAGCACGCTGAAATGGCAGACGTAGTTGTTCGAGAGCAGATAGTCGGGGCTGAAATCCGGCTTGAAATGCGGGTCGATATGGCGACCTTCCTCGTCCAGCTTGTCCTCGTCGGAATAGAGCAGGTCGGGTCGCTTCTGGATGATCTGGCGAACCATTTCCAGCAATGCATCGCGGGTCAGTTCGTCGTCGTGATCGAGCAGGCCGACGTAATCGCCCGTGGCAAGTTCAAGCGCCGCATTGGACGCGACGGCGATGCCCTGGTTGGTTTCCAAGCGGGTGATGACGATGCGTTCGTCGCCAATGGCCTCGATCGCGTCGAGTGCTTCGCGGGTAGCGGGCAGCGTGGATGCGTCGTCGGCGATGCATAGCTGCCAGTTCGGATAGAACTGCGTGCGCACCGATTCGACAGCCGCGTTCAACCAGCGCGGGTCGACGTTGTAGACCGGCATCACGATCGAGATCAGCGGTGTTTCCGTCATTCTGGCGACGAACGCAGTGGCCTGTTCGGCGTTGATGCGCTGCAGGCGCTTGCGCTCGTCGCTGTCGCCGGTGCGCTGTCGCACCAGTGCTTCGGTGCGCGCGTTGATGTCGTGCGACAGCGTCGAGCCTGTCAGCCACGGCAGCTTGCGATGCAGCCAGGTGATCAAGGCGCGTTTACGCGTGGTGTCGATGCCGGGGATGGCGTAGTAGGCGCGGTACAGCCATTGCTCCATCCGGTACGGGATGCGCGGCCGCATTGCCTTGGCCAGCCAGCGCACCGGTCGGGTGATCCGCCACGACAGCGAGCCTTTCAAGGCGTCGATTGTGGCGAACGTTTTTTCGACTTGAACGCTCAGCGAATCAATCTGACCGGTCAAGTTGTACGCGTGGTTGCGCGTCAATACGCCTTCGCCGACCAGCCGCTCGTTTTCATGCAGCGCGTCGGACAAACGCAGATCCAGTTCGCTGACCTGCATTTCCAGATCGCTGATTTCGTCCACCGCCAGCCGCGCACGTTCTTCGGCCGTTTCCGCACGTTGCTGGGCATCGAGCACGGTCCGCTCCGCGTCTTCGCGGTGCGCCAGGATCTCTTGTTCCAGCTTGACCAGTCGATCGGTGACATTGCCCAGCGCTGCCGATCCACCGATCCGGGTTTGATGATCGACGGCGCGCTCGTATTCGAGCAGGACGCGGTCGGCGCTGCCATCGTGCGGCATCGCTTCAACCAGCACTGGCCCGACAGCGGCGCACTGCCGGTTGAGCCATTGGTCCAACTCGCTCTGGGAAGGGCTCAGCAGCATGTGATCGAGCGGCCGACTGCGTTTGAGTCGCACGTCGAGGAATTGCCCGAGCGCTTCTGTTGCCGGTGCCTGCAAGCCCTTGGCGCCCAGCGCCGTCAGGCCATCGAGCAGACGCGCCGCCTGGTCAGCAGGTTCTTCCAGCAGGCGCGAATAGGAAACGAACAACACGCGCTCACCAGCAAGATCGGCAAGGACCTGGTGCAGATAGCGTTCCCACAGCGCGAGCAGGAAATGGCTGGTGTAAACGCCGCGATGGCTGGACAGCATCGACACGGCGGTCTCACGCGGGTCGCGGACCGCAACCACGTAAACCGGATCGGACACGATCGTGCGCCATGCCGGCAGCAACAGGCACAGGCGTGGATCCTTCAGCAACCAGGGGCGACCACCGCTGTCGAATCGAGAAGTGACGGTGCGCAGCCGCGCATCCAGCTCGTTGCGGGCGCCGATGCGCAGCTTTTCCCAGTCGAAACCGGAAACGCGATCCCAGGCGTGGCCGACCTCGCCTAAAAAATCTTCGTGGCTGTGCACCACGTCGGCGCGTTCCCAGTAACCGGTGGGGTTGTCGGTGGGGTGCGGTGGCAACAGGTCGTCGTCGTCGCCTATCCACGCGCCCATCATGCCCAGCACGCGTGCCAGTGCCGAGGTGCCCGAGCGGTGCATGCCCAACACCAATATCGGCGGTCCGGGGGCCGGCGATCCCTGCGCTGCGGTATCGGTCATGCGGTGTCGGAATGGTCTCGAAGGCGAAGTGGCAGTATGCCTCACGCAATGCAGGGATCGCTGCGTCTCCGTCGACGGCACCGCTACCTCGCCCTTCCCGCGAAGCTACATTGCCGTTTAGAGCTTTTCCGCCACTTGGCAAGCTGGGCCACCAACAAAGCCGTCGTCATCCCCGCGAAAGCGGGGACCCATTCTGATTCTGCTTTGAATTCCGCGGGTTGCAGAAGATCAAAATGGGTTGACCGGCCTGCGGCTGTTGAAGATCACCTTCGCTTTGGCGGGAATGACGAGGTATGAAACTATCGAATGGATCGCGTATCGGTGCCATCGCGACACGGACGTGGCGTTCCGCCAAGACATTGCCAGACCGATCCGGCAAAATGCGCGGGCATGGCGGCCTCAGGGATACGTCACAAACTCACGCTTTTCCGTCACCAGGCTGGTTGACCGGTCCGTGCGTGAGTCGACACGTCGCGTTGCGCCAATAGGCTGATCTGGGGTGGGCTTGGGTTTGGCAGGTAATGACTTGAAGATCGGCTTGCTGCATGACTCCGTGTCGCTGGCGACAGGAATCCGTGCGACCAGTCGGCTTGTCCAGCGCGCCTTCGTGGCGAACGGCATTGCGCACCGCGTCGTCGATCCGATGGCGCCTGCCAGTGATGATCTGGCGATGCTGGTCATTGGCGGCGGCATGCTGCTGCGCGCACCGGACGATCCGGTCTATCGCGCATTTCGCGTGCGTGGGCGACACGTGCTGCATTCGGTATCGGTCGGCGATGCCCGCGATACCGACTACCTCGACGACTACGCCTGCGTGGCGGTGCGTTCCCGTGCCGACCGCAGTCGGCTGGGGCGTGGCAGCGTGTGTCCATCGTTGAGTCTGCTTTACGGTGACTATCGACCCGCCGGCAATGCGGTTGCCGGCGTGCCCGACGGAGCCATCGGCATCCACGTGACACCCGCGATGCGCGATCACGCGCTGGGCTTCGTACACGTGCTGTCGACGCTGGATGTCGGTCCGGTGGTGTGGTTGCCGACCGCCGACCTGCGCGGTCGCGACCTGCTGGAAACGCTGCGCTCGTCGCTGCCGGGTTCGGTGATTTTGCCGGGTGGCGATCCTGATGCGCTGTGGAACATCGTCGGCCGCTTGCGCGCCCTGGTCACACCGTCGCTGCACGCAGCGGGTTTCGCCTACGCCCAACGCACGCCGTTCCTTACTTATGGCTATGGCAGTGAACTTGGCGATTTCCTGCGCGATCGCGATTTGACCGATCGCCAGTTGAGCATCGCGACCGATCTTGAGCGCCAGCTTCCCAACTTGCTGGAGCGAGACGACGCGGTACCTGATCCGACGGCTGACCTGGAAACGTGTCGAGGCCTGCTCGAAGAAATCGTCGAATCGGCGCGGCAAGCGTTGCATGCGCCGCGACCAGACATCCAGATTCAATCTGTCGATCGCGTCGCGTACGACGTGCAGCGAGAATTAGCGCGCGTCGACGGCGCCGGTGCGCTGGAGGCGGAAGCGCAACGGCTGCGCGTGCGCAATGTTGAAGCTGCGCTGGATCGCATCCAGTACCAGGTAGGCCAGCGCTCGCTGGTGCTTGAAGCGTCTGCCGCCGAGCGCAGCGCGACACTGGTTGCGTGCCGCGAGGAACTCGACGGCGCTTACGAAGAAATCGAAAAGTTGCGTTATGCAACGCGTGCCGACGTGCCGGCCTGGCTGCGTTCGCACGATCAGTCCGACACGGCGCTGGACGATACGTTGCTGCGATCGGCCAATGACGATTTGGCCGACGACGCCGACGAGGGTGTTGATCTGGATGGGTCGGCAGTGGCGATTTCCGAACCCGAACCCGCCGATGAGCGCGACGTAACGTTCGACGCACTGGTCGGCGAAATCCAGCGCCGCGACCGGCTGATTGATGAGCAGTTGCAGTCGACCGAAGCACTGTCTTCTCGATTCCGTGAAACCGCCTCACGCCTCGCAGCACTGGAACGCCTTGAGCAGAAAGGCCAGCGCTGGCGCATGCCCATTCGTTGGCTGGCCCGGCTGGCGTGTCCGTTCCGGCGCTGGTCGCGAATGCTGTTGCGGCGTACCCGCACTGGCGAGTTCGACATGCGCTTCGGTATCGAGACCGACCTGGAGCAGACGCGTTGGGCCGGACGCGGTGGCGCGTTGCACATCAGCGGTTGGTGCTTCGTTCCCGGTGCGCGGGTAACGTCGCTTACGTTGCTCGTTGATGGCCACGCGCAGTCGATACCGGAGCATTCGCAACCGCGCCTCGACGTGCTCGCCGTGTTTTACCCCAACCATGAAAGTACCGGCGCCAGCCTGCTGAGCGGGTTCAGCACCATCGTCGACATTCCGGCGACCGATGTGCCGCTTGACCTGCCGTTGTGCCTGCGAGCGCGACTGGACAGCGGCGACACCGCCGAATGCGTGATCGGCACGCTACAACTTCTGTCAGGGGATGGTCGCGAGCCGCTGCCGGGCAACTGGACCGGTGACGGCGCCAAGATCGCGATCTGCATGACCACCTGCGATCCGCCCGCGGAATTGTTCGAGCAGCAGATTCGCTCGATCGCCGAGCAGGATCACGAAAACTTCATCTGCATCATCCAGGACGATGTCTCGTCGGATTCGAACCTGGCCGCCATCGAGCGCAGCATCGCCGGCGATCCACGTTTTGTGCTGTTCCAGAACGATGCGAGGATGGGCTTCTATCGCAATTTCGAAACCTGCCTGATGCGGGTTCCGGCTGACGCCGACTTTGTCGCGCTGAGCGATCACGACGACCGCTGGTATCCGGACAAGCTCTCCAGCCTGCTGGCCGCATTCGACGACGACACCCAACTGGTCTACAGCGATTGCCGCCTGGTGCAGCCCGATGGCACCGTGCTGGCCGATTCCTACTGGACGCGCCGCCGCAACAACTTCACCGATCTCGCGACCATGTTCGTCGCCAATACCGTGACCGGCGCAGCCAGCCTGTTCCGCGCTGAACTGCTCGACCAGACCCTGCCATTTCCGCAACGCGTGGGCGACGCTTACCACGACCAGTGGCTGGGTCTGTTGGCTATGGTGAAGGGCAAGATCGGCTACGTGGATCGGCCGCTTTACGACTACATGCAGCACGGTCGCAACGTGATCGGCGCAGTGGAGCTGCGTGCAGCGGGCGTGACCGACGCGCTCCGGGATTTGTTCAGTACCGGGTTCCACCCCGCGCGCGTAACGGTGCGTTTGCGCAACTTCATCATGAGCGCCAGCGCCGACCATGCCTTTGTTACCCACAAGGCGCTGGTCAGCCGGATGCTGCTACAGCGTTTTCCGCGCGTGTCGGGCGCGCGACGGCGCGTGCTGCGTCGGTTTCGCGATATCAACGGATCGATTCCGGCAATCCTCGGCACCATGTTGCGGGCGCGACTGGGCAACCGCCCGACCTTGAACATGGACGGCTACATGCTGCGTGCCGCCATCGGCCAGCGACTGAGTCGCCCAGGCTTTCGACTGCGGCGGCGCTCGCTGCTGGAAGGTCGCAGCAACGAGCAGGCGGTGCTGGATCGCGTGTCGGGCGTCAACACGCCACCCGCTGCGCCGTCTTCGGGATCTGACGTGGCCGCGTCGGAACGGGTCAGTGCCATCGGCTTCGGCAACGTCGGCTGGATGTCGCACAACATCCGTCCGCTGACGCTGGCGATCAGCGAGAAGCAGCCACGCCGGGTCAACCTGTTGCTGGCGACAATCGATTTCCGCTACGTGTTCGGCGGCTACATCGGCATGTTCAACCTGGCCTTGTTCCTGAAGCGGATGGGCCATCAGGTGCGCATCGTGCTGACCGAAAGCGTGGATTTCCGTCCCGAGGAATGGCGCCGCCAGATCCAGAAATTTCCGGGGCTGGAATCGCTGTTCGACGATGTCGAAGTGGCGCCACGCTTCGACCGCACCGATCCCTTGCCGGTCAATCCCGACGATGCCTTCGTGGCCACATCGTGTTGGACCGCGCACGTGGCCCACCATGCGGTGCGCGAGTTGGGACACGAGCGTTTCGTCTTCATGGTGCAGGAGTACGAGCCGATCTTCACGTCGTACAACTCGATCAACGCGATCTTTCGCCAGGCCTACGACTTCCCGCAGTACGCATTGTTTTCGACCGCGATCCTGCAGGACTATTTCCGCGCCGAGAAGATCGGCGTGTATGTCGATGGCGATGAAAGCGGCGATGCGTTGTCCACGGTTTTCCACAACGCCATCTGCCGATTCACGCCGAAGCTGGCCGACATGGTCCACGAGGAAAAGCGCTTGCTCTTCTATGCGCGCCCCGAAGATCACGCCGCACGCAACCTGTTCGAGCTGGGCGTAATGGGCCTGGTTGAGTTGTTGCGGCGCGACGATGTCGACCTGACCGGCTGGACCTTCCACGGCATCGGTTCGATCGATCGTCGCTATGTGCTGGAACTCGCGCCCGGTATCGACTTGAAACTGCTGCCGCGGACCAGCCTGGACGAATACATCCAGTTGCTGCCGACCTTCGATGTCGGCCTGTCGCTGATGATGTCGCCGCATCCCAGCCTGGTGCCGCTGGAAATGGCTGCCGCCGGCTTGCGCACGGTGACAAATACCTTTGCAAACAAGACCGCGGAGCGACTGGCTGCCGTTTCGCCGAACCTGATCGCGGTTCCGCCAACCGTCGATGGCATCGCGGATGGCTTGTCCGAAGCGATCCGCCGTGCCGGCGATCTGAAGGGCCGCCTGGCCGATGCGCGCATCGACTGGCCGACCAACTGGACCGATGCATTTGGCCCGGAAACGATGGAGCGATTGCAGCAGTTCCTGCGGGTTGAGGACGCGCGACGCGACTTCTGAGTAGCCGCCGATCACTATCGGCGGTGGCAACCAATCCGCGCAGCGACTAGCATTCAGGAATGCGGTCGCCGATTGCCCTTCGCCGATGCCGCATTCCCCCTGATGCCGAGAGAGCTTCCGATGTCCGCAAATCGTCTAATCCCCGTTGCCGTGCTGGCCGCCCTTTTGCTGGCTGGCTGCGGTGAATCCAACCCACCGCCTGCGTCGACCGATCCGGTCGCAGCACCCGATGCCGCTGCCAGCAGCGAACCCGCCGCGCCGGTGAAGCCGCCGTTGCCGGAGGGCGAATGCGGCGATCAGTCGGCTATTCCAGCGGACCAGCGCGCCGCGAACACGCCGAAGTGGACGACGGCCAGCGAAGTCGATAATTTCGGTTATGACGTCTACCGCGGCGACAATGAAGAAGGCCCGTTCGTGAAGTTGACCGCGAACCCGATCCTCGGTGCCGGCACCACCGACGAAACCCACAAGTACGAGTTCCGCGACGACACCATCGACCCCTGCAAGCGCTACTGGTACTACGTCGAGTCGACCAGCACCGGTGGCGTCCACGAGAAGTTCACGCCCGTGTTCCCGGCGGGTCCGAAGCGTCGCGCGGTGGGCTCGCCCGCGCAATGAGTGTCGATCAACCGGTGGTCGATGGCGTCGGCGCTGCGTTGCGCGGCGTCAACGACTACTGGCGCTCGCTCGACGCCGAGGCGATCGAGCGCGGCGAACATCGCGGTTTCATCGGTGGCATGTGGGACGACGTTGGTCGCCTGCAATTCGAGCTGCTGAAGGAACATGGCCTGCTGCCGGAACATCGGTTGCTGGATGTCGGCTGCGGTGCGATGCGTGGCGGTGTCCATTTCGTGCCCTACCTCGAACCCGGTCACTACTGCGGGCTCGACGCGAACGCCAGCCTGCTCGAAGCAGCCCAGCATGAACTCGCGCAGATCGACTGCATCGATCGTGGCGCGCGGTTGATTGCCGATGGTGATTTCAGTGTCGAAAAGTTTGGCGAGAAATTCGAGTTCGCGCTGTCGGTGTCGGTGATCACCCACCTGTATCTCAATCACATCCAGATCGCGCTCAGCAAGGTCGCCAGGGTGCTGCTGCCGGGTGGCCGTTACTTCGTCACCTTCTTTCACGCGCCGCACGCGGCCTGCCTTGAGCCCGTTCCGCACGAGCCGGGCGGAGTGGTCACGTATTTCGATCGCGATCCATTCCATCAATCGTTCGACGAACTGGATGCGATGGCGAAGCATGCAGGCGTGCGCGCCGAACTGATCGGCGATATCGGCCATCCGCGCGACCAGCGCCTGATCGTCTTCCACGCTCCGGACTGATCTCGCGCGAGCCATGCGCGAACATTCCTTTTCGACCGCATTGCCACGACAATTCTCGTGGCCGATATTCGCCATTGCCGGCGGCTGGCTGGTCGTCAACGCGTTACTGCTGTGGCTGTATTTCAACGGTCAGGTAAAAACACTGATCGGCGACGAAGCGATGTACGACGCCGTCGCGCTGGCACAGTTGCAGGGTCAAAACATCTCGCTCAACTTCAT
The DNA here is from genome assembly GCA_038255665.1 of Lysobacterales bacterium. Classification (GTDB taxonomy): domain Bacteria; phylum Pseudomonadota; class Gammaproteobacteria; order Xanthomonadales; family Rhodanobacteraceae; genus Dokdonella. The sequence goes on from JBBSLA010000041.1 coordinate 8,610, forward strand.
CTGGCCGCCGGGGCAGAAGTGGTTCCTGATGGCCCTGCATGCACTGACTGGGTCGGGTCGAATCGGAATCCTTGTCGTCCAGACCGGGCTACTCGCGCTGTGCGGCTGGCTGCTGTATCGCTTGTGGCTGCTGCTCGACAATCGAGTCGCCGCGTTGTGGGCGTGTGCTCTGTTCCTGGTCAATCCCGGCGTGCTTGCCTACGCGCATTGGCTGTGGCCGGAAGTTCCGCACCTGGTGTGTTTCCTTGCTGCGCTGGTGCTGCTGGCGGATCGCGAGCGCAGCACCTGGTTGCATGCCCTCGCCGCCGGCGCCTTGATAGGCGCGGCCCTGCTGTTCAAGAGCCTGCTGGCTGCGTTTTGGCCATTCATGGTGCTGCTGTTTTTGGTGCGCTGGCAGGGTAGGCGATCAGCGATTGCCTGGAAGTCGGTGGCCGCGTTCGTGATCGGCCTGTTCGTGGTCACAGCGCCATCGCTGCTGCATGGCTGGCGAGAGACCGGACGGCCAATGATCGCCGACAGTTCCATCTACAACCTCTACGTCGGCCTGATCGATCGCAGCCGCAGTGACTACATCGACGAGTGGGGCATGACCACGCTGACGCCGTTCCTCGAAAGCGGATCGACACCGCAGGAGCGCAATGCAGTCTACGCAGGCAAGGTCGATGCGTTGCTCAAAGAGCGTGGTTTCTTCGCTACGGTCGGCGAGCAGCTCGGGCGTCAGTATTTCCGCTTGTTCAATGCGAAAAGCCTGCTCGTTTCGCAACTGCCCGGCCCGGCCTGCGCGGGCTACCTCGGCGCCTACGCCGATTCTTCCCTCGCTGCACCGCTGGAGTGGATTACCCGCGCGCTGCACGGACTGCTGCTGACACTCGCCGCCATCGGCATCGCGACCTGGCGACGATGGCGCAATCCGCTGGCGATCGGGATCGTGCTGTTTTTCGGCTACCAGTTGGCGCTGTACCTCGGACTGCACGTGATGCAGCGCTACCTGTTTCCGTTCCTGCCGTTTTTGTGTGGATTTGCAGGCTCGGCACTCGCTGCATGGACGGCAGGTCGAGGCGATGACGATCCGACGTTGACGTTTACGCGCTGGCGTTTGTTGTTCGCCGGGATGCTTGCGTTGCTACTTCTCACACTCGCGTTCGCCGGACCAGCGCTGGACGGTTCGCGCTGCTAACCACCCGCACTTTGTCATTCCTGCCTTCGCGCACTGCTGTCCGGAATCTTTTGACGTCGCGCCTCGCAGCCTTGGGCGCACCTCGCTTTCGGCGATCTTCCGGTGCGAGCGACTCAAATTGACGGAAGCGCGGAACCCCAAATACGAAGAACTATTTTTGGTCGGCTGAGCGAGTCCTTGCGAACTTTCCCGGACAGCAATGCGCTTTCGCGGGAATGACGACGATTTTGGGTTGTGCCGCTCTCGGTAGTTGAGCCGCCCCCACGACGATATTGCGGAACACAAAGCAGCCACGCAGACCATCAACAAAGGCATGCCCAGCCCAGTTCCGGTATCCTCCACGCCGGTTTTCCCATTGACCACTGCATGCGCCGCCACCTGCTCGACCTGATTTTCTTCAGCACCTACGCCGAGTTGCGTGCCGAGCGTTCGCGCAGTTACCTCGGGTTGATCTGGTGGGTGCTGGAGCCGGCGATGATGATGCTGGTGTTCTGGCTGGTGTTCGGCGTGATCCTGAAGAACGGTGGCCCGGACTACGTGCCGTTCCTGCTGATCGGCTTCACCATCTGGCAGTGGATCAAGTCGTGCATCACCCACGCCGGCTATGCGATCTGGAGCAATCTGCCGTTGATCCGCCAGGCACCGTTGCCACCGCTGATGTTTGCGCTGGTGCAGATGCTGGCCGACACCGTGAAGTTCTTCTTCATCTTCCTGTTGTTGCTGGTGGTGCTCTGGTTCATGGGCTTTCCGCCGAACATGGCCTATATCGCGCTGATCCCCTTGTTCGTCATCGTGTTTGTTTTCGCGATCGGCGCCGGATTCGTCGTTGCCGCCGTGGTACCGCTGGTGCCGGATCTGCGCTTCGTGATCGAGCAGTTCCTGACCATCCTGATGTTCCTTTCGGGTGTGATCTTCTCGCTCGACGTGGTACCGCCAGACCTCGCCGACATCCTCAAGTGGAATCCGATCCTCGAGCTGATCGAGGCGACCCGCGGCATTCTGATGCACGGTCAATGGCCCGACCCTGGCACGATGATCCGCGTCGCGATCGAGTCGCTGGCGATCTGTGCGCTCGGCATCACCATGGTGCAGCGCCTGTCGCCGCGCTACGCAAAGCTGGCCGCCTGATGGACAACGCACTGATCGAACTGGACAAGGTCGGCGTCGCGTTCGCAGCGCAGCGCCGAGTCGGTGGTGGCCGTTTCTGGGCGCTGGAAGAAGTGTCGCTCACCCTGCGCCGTGGCGAACGGCTCGGTGTGATCGGTCGAAACGGTGCCGGCAAGAGCACTCTGTTGCGCGTGCTCGCCGGAATTCTCAGGCCGGATCGCGGCACGGTTACGCGCAAGCCGATTTCGGTGCAGTTGCTCGCGTTGGCACTCGGCTTCGTGCCCTATCTCACCGGTCGGGACAACGCCGTGCTGTCCGGCCTGATGCTCGGCCTGCGCCGCAGCGACATCAAGAGCAGGTTGGAAGCGATCAAGGAATTTTCCGAGCTTGGCGATTTCTTCGAGCAGCCGATCGCGACGTACTCATCGGGCATGGTGATGCGGTTGGGTTTCTCGGTGGCGATCCAGGTCGACCCCGATGTGCTGTTGATCGACGAAGTGCTGTCAGTCGGTGATGCCGAGTTCCGCGAGAAATCCGGCCTCGCCCTGCGCGAGCGCATCAACGATGGCCGCGCCGTGGTGCTGGTCAGCCATGACGAAAGCCAGATCGCTTCAATCTGCGATCGGGTGCTGTGGATCGAGGAAGGCCGCAGCGTGATGGAAGGCCCGCGCGATGATGTTTTCGCGGCCTACAACGCCGCATTGCATCATCCGGCGTAGATCGCGGCGCAAAGCCTATGTCGACACGCATCGATTGGGACGGTCGGAACCTTTGCATCTCTGCCGGAGCGCTTGCCGGGGATCGCGTCGCGATCGACGTGGATGGAAGTTTTTTCGACGAACAACCGGTTGATGCTGATGGTTCGGCCCGGTTTCGCTTTCCGTTTTCGCCGGGTGGCAACGATCAGTGGAATGTGTTGCCAAGCGCTGGCCACGACGGTCCGGCACTGCTTGACGAGCCGGTGTCGGTCTATCGTAATCACCCGGGCCTGTTCGCTGCGATCACGCCACCCGCGCTCGCTTCGCTGAAGGACGCGAACTGGTTGCTGCCGTACGCGGCCGATGCGATGGCACCGGAAGTGGTAGTGGTGATCCCGGTCTACAACGCCGCTGAGGCAGCGCAAGCCTGTATCGAATCGGTACTCAAGCACACGCATGGTAACTGGCGCTTGATCGTCATCGACGATGCGAGTCCTGATCCCGCCGTGTTGCCCGTGCTGGCGCGCTACAGCGGTCGCGAAGGCATCAACGTGGTGCGAAACGAGACCAACCTCGGCTTTACCGCGACCGCGAATCGCGGCATCCGCGCCGCTATCAGCGCCGACGTGGTTCTCCTGAATGCCGACACGGTTGTTGGCGAGCATTGGCTGGTCGGCTTGCGGCGCGCTGCACATTCGCGCGCTGACATCGGCAGCGTTACCGCGGTATCTGACAACGCCGGCGCGTTTTCGGTACCGGAACTGGAGCGCGAAAATCCGTGGCCGCAGGGCTGGGCGCATGCCGAGGCGGCGCGTGCCCTGTGGCACGACGCCGGCCTCGCCTATCCGCTGCTGCCGACCGGCAATGGGTTCTGCATGTACATGCGGCGCAGTGCGATCGATGCCGTCGGCGATCTCGACGAAGCGGCCTTTCCGCAAGGCTACGGCGAAGAAAACGAGTGGTGCCAACGCGCCGAGGCGGCGGGATTGTTCCACGTCATCGCCGGCAATGTGCTGGTCCATCACCTGCGCACGCAAAGTTTTGGTGTCGAACGCCGCGAGGCATTGGGACGCAGCGGAATGGCCGTGTTGCGCGAGCGTTGGCCAGGCTATGAGCACGCGGTCGGTGCGACGTTGTTCTCGTTCGAGCGTCGCGTGCTCGACTGGCGCGCACGGCGCTGCTACTCGGTCGCTTCACTACCGTCGCGACGCGTGTTGCGGTTGGTCGACGCAATGTCCGGGGAAATGTCGGCGAGTGGCGAAGACATCTGGTTGGCAGCTATCGATGACGGCGATGTCGTTCTTTCACGTCCGCAGGCTGGCGACTGGATCGAAGTCGATCGCCGACCGGCCTGGATCCGCGACGTCGCCGCAAGCAGCCTGCGCCATCGCCAGGCGATCTGGGATTGGATGCAACAACACGGTTTCGATGCGGTGGAGGTTGCTGCGGCCGATGCGCATCCGCCCGGCATCGATCAACTGGTCCGAGCGCTGGGTTTGATCGCCTCGCGCTGATTGTTTTCGGGGAGCCGCGAATCTCGATCAGTGCAGCGTTCGACCACCACGACGCCGCTGCGGTCGGTCGGAAACATGCGCAGCGTAGGCCAAGCGTTCTTCATTGGTCGGCGGCCGTTGGCGCCAGTAATCGGCGACCGCACAGGCAACCGTCGGCAGGTCGGCGAGACATTCCTCGTATTCGTCGTCGCTCAAATGCTGGTAGTCGCCATCGGGCTCGAACACGCCGTCCTCAATCGATAGCGCGACGATAGGTGCCAGCAATTCCATCAGTTGCACGTCGTGACCCAGGCGCACTTCCCAGCCCGATGCACGCAGGTCGATGCCGCGCGAGAAACCTTCGCACCAGCCGCGTGCGCTGTAGATGATTTCGCCTTCCTCGCTGTCCACTTCGCCGAGGATTGGTTCGTACAACCCTGCGTGCAGCTCGGAGACGATCGAATCGTTGAGTCGCGCCAACAAGCCAAGCACGCGTTCGGCTTCACCTGGATCGGTGAACGGTTCGTGCAGCACCTCGGGCAACCATTCGGCCGGTTTGGGCGGCTCCGGTCCGATCGCCAGCGCCGTGAGCATGCCGTGTACGCCGTCCAGCAACAGGTCCTCATCGCTGCCACGCGCGCGCAGGAACTGGTCGAGTTCCTGCAGCTCGTCATCGCTCGGCGACTGGGTCCATTGCAATTCATTCATGCGGTAAATACTCGGTCAACGCCTTCGGCCAACGGGAAATATACGCGCGATGCCAACGTCACCCGGTCACACCATTGAACGTTGGCTGGCCAGTTCCAGCGTGACCGGTGCGTGGTCGGAGGCGCGCTCCCACGTGCGCGGGCTGCGTTCGATGGTGGCGGCGACGCAGCGTGGTTTCAAGGCGTCGCTGGCCAGGATCAGGTCGATGCGCAGGCCCATGTCGCGCCGGAACGCCGCCTGCCGGTAGTCCCACCAGCTGAAATGGCCGCTGTCATCGTGGAACAGCCGGAATGAGTCGTGCAGGCCCAGCGCGAGCATGTTGCGCAGCGCCTCACGCTCGGGCGTAGAGCAAAGGATCTGTTCATGCCACGCGGCCGGATCGTGCACATCTCGGTCATCCGGCGCGATGTTGAAATCGCCCAGCACGACCAGGTTCGGATGGCGTTCCAATTCCTTCGCGATATGCGCCGTCACCTTGGCCAGCCAGTCGAGCTTGTAGGCGTATTTCTCGCTGCCCACGGTTTGGCCATTGACGACGTAGAGATTGACGACGCGAATGTCGCCGACCGTTCCAATAAGGATTCGTCGCTGCGGATCGTCGAGGCCGTCGACGTCGGTGATGACATCGCTGATCGGCTGTTTGGCGAGTATCGCAACGCCGTTGTAGGTCTTCTGCCCGGAGAACACCGCGTTGTACCCGGCCGCTTCCAACGCCTCACGCGGAAATTTGTGATCCTCCTGCTTGGTTTCCTGCAACACCAGCACATCCGGTGCGGCCTCGGCCAGCCACTGCTCCACATGCGGCAGCCGCACGTTCAAGGAATTCACGTTCCACGATGCGATTTTCATTGCGCTAGTTTAGCCCCGCCGATGATTGGCAGGCCTGCCGCAGGCACGCGAGCGGTTAAGCTTGGGTGATGGAAAACATGATCGACCTGCGCAGCGACACCGTCACCCGACCGACCGCCGCAATGCGCGAAGCGATGGCGAATGCAGCCGTTGGCGACGACGTTTATGGCGATGATCCGACCGTCGCGCAACTGGAGCAGCGGCTTGCGTCGGACCTTGGTTTCGAGGCGGGGCTGTACACGCCCAGCGGTACGCAAGCGAACCTGACGGCGTTGTTCGCCCATTGCGAACGCGGCGATGAATACCTGGTCGGTGCGGAAGCGCATACCTACAAATACGAGGGCGGCGGCGCGGCGGTGTTGGGGTCGATCCAGCCTCAGCCGATCACCAATGCGGCCGATGGCAGCCTTCCGTTGGACTTGTTGCAGAAGGCCGTCAAGCCGGACGATTTCCACTTCGCCCGCACGCGCCTGCTGGCACTGGAAAACACCTGGCATGGTCGCGTACTGCCGCAGGATTACGTGATCGCAGCGACTGATTGGGCACGCTCGCGTGGGCTGGCAACGCATCTGGATGGTGCGCGGCTGTTCAACGCGGCCATTACCAGCGGCGTGCAGCCACGTGAATTGGCCCAGCCATTCGACAGCGTGTCGATATGCCTGTCGAAAGGATTGGGAGCCCCGGTGGGCTCCGTGCTGGTCGGCTCGCACGCATTGATCCAGCGCGCGCGCCGCTGGAGAAAACTACTGGGCGGGGGCATGCGCCAATCAGGAATACTTGCGGCCGCCGCGCTGCATGCACTTGATCATCACGTCGAGCGACTCGCCGATGACCACCGCCGAGCAGCGCAGCTGGCGGAAGGATTGCGCGGGATTCCAGCGCTGACACTGGCATTGCAGCAGACCAACATGGTCTTCATTGACGTGCGTACCGACCGGCTACGTGCACTGGACGCACACCTGCGCCAGCGTCGAATCCTTGCGACGATTGGCTACCTGCCAGCGGTGCGGTTCGTGACCCATCTGGATGTCTGCGACGGTGACATCGAAAACGCCATTGACGCCTTGCGCAGCTTCTTCAAATAGCCGCGCGGTTCACGGCGCGGCTTTGGGTCAATCGACCAGGCCGTAGCTGCGCAACAAGGCATCCGGCGTCGGCTCGCGACCACGAAACTCGACAAAATTTTCCAGCGCAGGTCGCGATCCGCCGACGCTGAGGATCGCCTTGCGATAGGCCTCGCCAACCTCACGACTGAACACGCCTTCCTGCTCGAAACGACCGAACGCATCGGCTGACAACACTTCGGCCCACAGATAGCTGTAGTAACCGGCACCGTAGCCACCAGAGAAAATGTGGGTGAATGCGTGCGGAAAGCGATTCCACTCGGGCGCAGGAATCACGGCGACTTCATCGCGCACTTCGCCAAGTATTTCCATCAGGCGCGACCCGGTGGCTGGATCAAATTCCAGATGCAAGCGGAAATCGAACAGCGCGAATTCAAGCTGGCGGACCAGAAACATACCGCTGTGGAAATGTCGCGCCGCCTGCATCCGACCAAACAACTCATCGGGCAGCTTTTCGCCTGTCTTGTAGTGACGAGCAAACAGGTCGAGGCCCTCGCGCGTCCACGCGAAGTTCTCCATGAACTGGCTGGGCAATTCCACTGCATCCCATTCGACGCCGCTGATGCCGGACACGCCCGGATAGTCGACTTCGGTGAGGATGTGATGCAGGCCGTGGCCGAATTCGTGGAATAACGTGACCACGTCGTCATGGGTCAGCAGTGACGGCGTTGCTTGCGTCGGCGGCGCGAAATTGCAAACGAGGTATGCGACTGGCAACTGCATCGCGTCGCCATCGCGGAAGCGACTGGCGCACACATCCATCCAGGCACCGCCGCGCTTGCCGCTGCGTGCATACAGATCGACATAGGCACCGGCGATGACATGACCATCGGCATCGACGAGATCGTAGTAGCGTGCATCGGCATGCCAGGTTTCAACGCCACCACGCTCACGAAGCTCGACGCCGAAAAGGGTTTTCACCACGCCGAACAAACCCTCGATCACCGCGGGCAGCGGGAAGTAGGGCTTCAGTTCTTCTTCGTTGAGCGCGTACTTCTGTTCGCGCAATTTCTCCGCGGCATAGCCGACGTCCCAAGGTTGCAGGTCGTCGATGCCGAGGTCACTCGCAGCGTAGGCGCGCAGTTCTGCCAGTTCCGCTTCCGCGCGCGGCTTGGCACGCGCCGCAAGGTCGCGCAGGAACGTTAGAACCTGCTCCGGGGACGCGGCCATCTTGGTTTCCAGCGACTCTACAGCCGCATTGGCGAAGCCAAGCAACGCGGCCGATTCGTGGCCCAGCGCCAGCAGTTTCTCGATGCGCGCGGCGTTGTCGAAAGCGCCATCGTTGGACAGCTCGGACGCACGCGTGCCGAAGGCGCGATGGACGCGAGCGCGCAACTCGCGATCGTCGGCATGGGTTAGTACGGCCTGCACGCTGGGTTGTTTCAGCGTCACCAGCCAGCCGTCGAGGTCCTTCTCCTGCGCGTAGGCGCGCAAGGTTGCGCGGCCCGATTCGGGAATGCCGGCGAGCATCGATTCGTCCGTTATGTGTTCGCTCCAGACGTCGGTCGAATCCAGAACAGCTTCCTCGAATTCCGTGGACAGCCGAGCCAGTTCGGACGAAATCTCGCGGTAGCGACTGCGCGCCGGCTCCTCCAGCGCGACGCCGGACAGCGTGAAATCGCGAATTTCGTGCTCGACCAGGGTTCGCGCCGCACGCGGCAGGTCGGCAAAACCCGGCGACTGATGTACGGCCGCGATCGCCGCATAAAGCGCCCGGTTCTGGCCCAGCTCGGTGTTGAACGCCACCAGCTTTTCCTGCGCACTGGCGTAGGCCTTGCGCAACGCCTCGGAATCCATCACGCCATGCAGATGACTGACCGGTGACCACGCGCGCGACAGGCGATCGCCGAGGCGCTCGGCCAACATGACCGTGTTCTGGAACGTGCGCGTTTCGTCATGGGCCAGCATCGCGTCGATGCCGGCCTGGTACTCGCCGAGGATCCGCGTGATCGCCGGTTCAACATGCTCGGGGCGAATGGACTGGAACGGCGGCAGGCCGCTCGCAACGAGCAATGGATTGGTATCGGTCATGGTCGGGTCGAAATTTTCAGGAAATGAAGGGATGGGGGCGACGACCGCTGCAGGCAACCGGCGCGATGACACCTGCGGATGGCAGGCCGACAACCCGATTGCTTAGAAGCAGTCGATTGACCGGGCCTCGATGGCAGCGTCGGTGTCAACGTGCGCGTGCCAGTCCAGCGTCGCATCGGCTGGCTGCGCGAAATCGATCCAGTAGCCCGGATCGAGTTCGGTACGCTCTCCGATCTCAGCCTCAACGCCGAGCGCGGCGAGTTCGCGCTGCCGGTTCTCCGCGTTATTGCGGTCGCGGAACAGGCCCAGCGATAACGTGTTCTGCTGGTCGCCGGCGGTGATCACGTAGTAGTCCTTCACGCCGCGCTCAGAGAGTTCCCGTGCCGACGCCAATGCGCTGTCGCGGTCGGGAAATGTCGGGAGGAAAATCCACCATCCACGTGATCGCTCCAACTGGCCTTCTCGAAACTGGATGCGGCGGGTCAGCGGCGTCAGCGCGGTGATGGCGGAACGCACGGCGGACCGGTTGGAAAAAGGCCCGATCGACATGCAGGCGTCGTCAGCCTGCGAATTGGCCGGGCCCTGCGCGGCATGGGGAATCGGCGCGATGGGATCACGTTCGGACAGCAGGACCAGACTTGGAACGCCGCTTGCGTCGTCGGCGCGCGTTACGGCTGGCTCCACGCGATAGGTGCTTGCGATCCACGCCAGTGCGCCGACGTTGAGCACCAGCAACAGCAGGACGACGACACGGACCAGCATCAGGCGGTCGCCTCGGCTTCGGCCCAGCGGGCGAGTCCATGCAGCACCAAATCAGCATGACGTTCACTGTCCGGCAACCAGGGCGACAGTTCGGCGCTTCCACCGCCGGAAAGGACGATGTCCGGGACGGCGCCCAACCTTGCCGCTGTGTGACGTCGAAATCGTTCGATCAAGGCGACGGCGGCGAGTAGCGCGCCGGACTGGATTGCGTCACTGGTTGCCACCGCCATTTCCACAACCTTGCCGTCGGGACCCGCCAGCCGGGCCGTGGCCGATCGCAATGCGCTGCGCATCAGGTTGGGGCTGGGCAAGATCAACCCACCGTGATGTTCGCCATTCTCGGCCAATGCGTCCAGCGTCAACGCGGTTCCGCAACTGACCAGTACCTGCGCGCGCGGAATGCGGGCATGCATTGCAACCATCGCCAGAAAGCGGTCGATGCCGAGCTGATGTGGCTGGCGATAGCCATTGCGAACGCCGAGTGCGTTTCGCGGCGTCTTCAACCAGACCGGTTCGAGGCTGAAGACGCTTCGGCATAGCGCCGTCAGTTCGGCTTCGCGAGTGTCACTGACGACGCTCGAGACCAGCACTGAATCCGGTCGACGACGAAGCGCCAGCCAGTCCTCGCTCGCGGCTGCGGCCAAGGGTTGTTGCTGATGCGCAAATACGCCACCCGGCCGAACCTCACCGCACTCGTGAGTCGCCCATTTGAGCCGGGTATTGCCGAAATCGATCAACAGGTTCATGCCGCGCGCACGCTCACTTCGCCGGTTTCAACAAGGAATTCGCCATCGTCGCCTCGTATGCGCAATGCGCCGCGCGGGTCTACCCCCATCGCGACGCCGCAGCGTTCGCCCTCAGGTGAGCCAACGCAGACCCGCTTGCCAAGCAGCGCATCGTAGCGCGCTTGCTCGTCGAGAAAGACCGCAAAGCCCTCGGCGTTGAACTGCTGGAGCGATTCCGCCAGCCGTGACAGCAACGCTGCGGCCAGTCGATTCCGATACGGGCCGTGTCCGCTCGTCGCGAGTGAATGGACGTCGATCCATGGTTGGTCGATGCCGGCAGCAGTCGCCGGGTCGATGCGGATGTTGATGCCAATCCCGATCACGGCGTGGCAGGGACCTTGCGCTTCGCCGCCGATCTCAACAAGGATCCCGGCGAGTTTGCGGCCGTGCGCAACCACGTCGTTCGGCCATTTCAGGCCGATGCCGCTGATACCGATGTCCCGTAGGGCGGCGACAGCGCTCAGGCCGGCGACTACGCTGAGTCCCGCCAGTGCGCTCATTCCCCGGTCAAAGTTCCAGCGCATTGAAAGGACCAGGCTGCCGCCGATGGCGCTTTGCCAAGCGCGCCCGCGTCGGCCACGGCCGCTGGTCTGCACTTCTGCCAGCAGGGTGGACGCAGATCGATGATCGCCTTGCGCGCGTCGCATCAGTACCGAACTGGTCGAGTCGACCTGCCACGCCACTTCTATCTCGGATATGGAGTTGCGCGCCTGCGCCGACAGCATTGATCCAATCGCATCCGCATCAAGCGGTTCATGCGGGAACGGCAGTTGATAACCACTGCCGGCACTGCCGGAGACCGCCAACCCCAACTCACGCAGCGACACGATCCGCTTCCATATCGCGGCCCGGCTGATCCCGAGCCGATGCGCGAGATCGCTTCCAGAGACGACAGCGCCGTCAGCCAATGCCGCGATCAGTGCGTGTTGGATAGTGTCGGGCTGCGGCATGGACGGCTTGGTCGATTGAGCGGTCAAAACGGTAGGGAAGGGTGCCGGATCGCCAGATTGAGCGCATTACATCGGAATTCGTCGTTATGTCCGCAGTGTCCGCGACGCGTCCGGCGGACAGGCGCGTCCCAGCTTGGCATGGCGGTCCAGTATGCCTCCAGAGTCGTTCAGTCAGCCATGTGCAAAGGCGCGCAGCGGCTTGTGGGAGTCGCGACCCTCATTGCGTGGCGCTTGGCGTGATATTTGCTCCAGGGCATCCCCAGGCACTGGAACTGCGCCTCGTCACGTGCGAGGATCCGGATCCGGCGTTTCCCGCGATCATCTCGAACGGAACTTGCACGCCATGCGCTATCTCTTTGCAGCCACCATTCGATTGATTCCGCTCGCCCTGCTTGCGGCCGCAGGCTCGGCCGCCGCGGGCGATTACACCTACGCGATGGCCTCCAACGATGCGGTCCACGCGGCATCGGGTGCCGGCATCAACCAATCGGCAGGAAGTTCCTCCAGCTCCGCCGGCGGCAGCATCGACGGCATGAATTCGCGCTACCTGGTTTCCGATGACGAGTCCGTCAGCGGCGCACCCGCGCGGCCTGAATCATCTGAATCGCCAACGCCACCGACGATGAGTGGTGGCGGCAGCTCTGGATCGGACAGGCGCTCCACCCACCGTTGGCAGTCGCTGGTTCCGGGTGCGATCAAATAGCGGTCGCTTGTCCGCAACGATCGACTGTAGTCCATGACGTCTTGGTGGGGCTGGTTCGGTTCAAAGCCCGCTTCGATCGACGACGCGAGATGGCGCAGGGTAATGGACAGCTCCGCGCTGTTCGAACGCCTGAGTCCTGCGCGCCGCCAGCGGTTGCGCGAACACGCAGCGCTTTTCCTCGCCGACAAGCGATTCCATGCTGCCGCCGATCACGTCGTCGACCCTGACCAACAACTGGCCGTCGCTGCCATGGCGTGCATCCCCGTGCATCGACTCGGTTTTCGCGCGCTGCGCGGATGGCGCGATGTGATCCTCTACCCTGCCGGATTCCGCAGTCGCCGAGAACACCACGACGAAGCCACCGGCGTCGTGACCCAGATCGACGAAGACATGATTGGTGAGGCGTGGGATCGCGGACCGGTCGTACTCTCTTGGGCGGACATCGCCCAGGACATGGCCAGTCCGTTCGACGGACTCAATGTCGTCATCCACGAGATTGCCCACAAACTCGACATGCTCGACGGCAGCATCAACGGAACCCCGAAACTGCCTTCCAGCATCCCGCGCAAGCAGTGGGTCGGAGTGATGCAGCAGGCATTCGACGACATGGTTCGCATGGTCGAAGGAAACATCGAGACTCCGATCGACCCGTACGCTGCGGAAAGCGTCGACGAGTTTTTTGCGGTGATCAGCGAGTACCACCATTCGGCGCCTGAGCAACTCAGGAGCAGCATGCCGGATGTCGCAGCGCTGATGGACCGCTACTACGGGCAGATCGACGGGCCCTGATCGCTTCCCGGACACGTGCGGCGACTCGTCGCAGCGCGATGGTGCGGTGCAAGAGAAGATCGATGGCGAAGGCGGGAGACACGCCTTGCGCCCGCGCGTTGGCGGCCTTTGGCGGCGCCGGGCTGGCTTGCAGCCACCACTCGCAGACGCCAAAAACATCCCTCAAAGGTGTTGACGGAGGTGCAATGTGATGTAGAATGCGCGGCTCGCTTGAACGAAAGGTTCTAGCGGCTGGCGGTGCTTCTGCGGAGGTTTTGCGGGGTATTGCAGGTGAAGGTTCTGATCTTTGAC